>CACXAG010000024.1 GCA_902765585.1 uncultured Prevotellaceae bacterium | reverse complement strand
GGCCTCAAGCAGGAAGGCCTACAGAACCTAACGAAAGCAAAAGAGCTTGGCGACGGCCAAGCCCAAAAGTTTATCGATAAATACTCCAACTAACCCACCGTTTTACATTCGTCGTTCAACGTTCAATGTTCAACGTTCAACGTTAGAACGGTAAGTTAGTTGGAGCATCACCCGTAAATGGCGACTCAGTGGTAGCAGGCTGCTGGTCGCCATTTATTCTGCTACTGATTATTTCGCCACCAGTGTCACCACCACTGCTCTTGGGACCGAGACGTCGGTCCTCAGGATTCTCGAAGCGCGTAAACTCACCGCGGAAGGTCAGCAGCACGTCGCCCGTAGCACCCTTACGATGCTTGGCAATGATGATCTGCGCCATGCCGTGCAGGTCGCGCCCATTGGGACGGTGTACGAAGAGCACCATGTCGGCATCCTGCTCGATGGCACCCGACTCACGCAGGTCAGAGAGCTGCGGACGCTTGCCTTCCAGACCCTCACGACTCTCGACGCCACGGTTCAACTGCGACAGCGCCAGAATGGGGATGTCCAGTTCCTTGGCCAGTCCCTTCAGCGAACGTGAGATGACGCTGACCTCTTCCTGACGGCTGGAGAAGCGCATGCCGTTGGCATTCATCAGCTGCAGATAGTCAATCATGATGATCTTCACGCCATGCTCACGCACCAGACGACGCGCCTTGGTACGCAGTTCAAAGACGGATAGTCCTGGGGTGTCGTCGACATACAGCGGAGCACCCAGCAGGTGGTTCAGGTTTTTGTCCAAGCGGTCCCACTCGTCGGGGTGCAGCTGACCATTCAGTATCTTCGAGCCCTGAATCTCGCAACAGTTGGAGATAAGGCGGTTAACCAGCTGGACGTTTGACATTTCAAGTGAGAAGAAAGCCATCGGTATCTGGTAGTCGGCAGCGATATTCTTGGCCATCGAGAGGGCAAACGACGTCTTACCCATGGCGGGGCGACCGGCAATGATGACCAGGTCGGAAGGCTGCCAGCCGCTGGTGATGTCGTCCAGCTTATGGTAGCCGGTGGGCACGCCTGTCAGGCCGTCCTTGTTGGCAGCAGCTTTCTGGATGACATCAATGGCATTCCTGATGACGGGGTCTATCTGGGTGTAGTCCTTCTTCATGTTACGCTGTCCCAACTCAAACAGCGCACCCTCAGCCTCCTGCATCAGGTCGTCTACATCGACCGTCTCGTCGAAGGCCATACCCTGTATGCGGCTGGTAAACGAGATGAGCTGGCGGGCCAACGACTTCTGGGCAATGATGCGGGCGTGGTACTCGATATTGGCTGACGAGGCGATGCGGCTCGACAGTTCCGTGACATATCCCGGACCTCCCACCTCCTCCAGGTCACCCTGCTTGGCCAGCTGTTCAGTCACCGTCCACACGTCCACGGGATTCTCGTGCATCGAGAGCTCCATGATGGCACGATAGACCTTCTGGTTGCGGGGTTCGTAGAAACTCTCGGGATAGAGCATCTCGCACACCACAGCGTAGGCGTCCTTGTCAATCATCAGGGCACCCAGCACGGCGCGCTCCAGGTCAGTAGCCTGTGGCTGTACGTGGGCATAGTTGCTGTCAACAACTGGCAGCCGGCGGTTACGGGCGCCACCCTTGCTATTATTTCCTTGTTCTGCCATATTTATTATTCTTGCCGATGACGATATGGCCGCATTTGCCCGGTCTTTGTTCCTTTCAGTTCTATCATAAGTCTTGTCAACTTGTTTATTTCTTGATAAACTCCACGCGGCGGTTCTTGGCACGGCCAGCGTCCGTCTTGTTGTCGGCTACGGGTTCATGGGAGCCCTTGCCCACGGCACGCAGGTTGAAACCATCGACACCCAGCCCCTCCAGCGCCTTCACAACGGCCTCGGCACGCTGCTGCGACAAGGGGTCATTCAAGGCGTCAGAACCCTGATTGTCGGTATGTCCCTGCACCTCGAAGCGCACGCTGGGGTTCTTCTTCATATAGTCTGCCACCTTCTGGATTTCCTCCATCGACTCCGGCTTCAACGTAGCCTTGCCCGTCTCGAAGAGGATGTTGTTGGTCACAAACTTACCTGTCTCGGCAATGGCCTTCTCAACGGCAGTCATGCTCTGCTCATTGCGGTCGTAGAGGGCAACGGCACCCTTGGCGATAACGACATTGCGGATGAAAGTCAGGTTATGATATTCGAACGGTACTTGGAACGACATCCATGTAGGCTGCTTAACATTAGGCAGATTGACGACACGTTTACCATTAAAATAAACTTTCATCGCACGCTTGTTGAACGAGAGAGCAACATGATTCCAGCCTTTCTTGAATTGATATTTAAAGCTTACCTCCTTGCTATCACCATCTGTATTATTATTTTCGTATCTCACATGATGACCTTCATCATCACATACAGCATGAATCAACGCAAAAGATATTTCCGGTCCATAGTAACCTGACCATTTTGAGCGATCAGCAACACTGGCAAGGCACAGTTTCAAGTCATTCAGGCCAATATCTTCCTTACTATCCCAATAATAGAAGTCATACTCAATAGTAAACTCCTCAGGCAGATAAGCACCTTTTTCCTTAATCAACGGGGTAATTACACCATTGTTGGTAACCTCGACCGCCTTCATGCCTCCAAGCGTCTTCACCTCAGCAGCACCATCCAGCAGATCCCACTTTGATGGGAACTCGCCTACAGTCTCATTAGAAAAGTCATCCTGGAAGAGAATGACCTCACCACGCTTGAAGTCAGAGGAAGTAGCTGCTTGAGGGTCTGCCTCGCCTGCCTCTGAACCATCGGCATCGGTACTCTTGCCTTTCTTCTTTCCGTCGAGGACACCGTCCATGGCATCGTCGGTCTCGCGCTCCACTTTGTCTTCCACCTTGCGCTCAACGGCACGCTTACCAGCATCCACAGCTTTCTCGCCCAGCTTCTTCAGCCAGCCTTGCGCGTTGGCTCCCAGGCTGAAACAGCCCAGCATCATCAAAGCAAATAACAGTCTTTTCATAATCATTAAGTTTTTGTCGGTTGTTAATTATATGGATTTTTTATCTTTCAGCATTCGACATTCGTTGGCAAAATTAGGCAAAAAAAACGAAAAGACCAAATTTTGGGCATGTTTTCTTTACGAACGACGGCGACGCCTGTAACATTGCTGGTAGTCGCAAAGGCCGCAGGTGTAGTCGAGGTGGCGTACCGTCGTACCCAGTCCGACGATGCCGCTGACGCTCTTGATGGGAACCATCAGCGACGAGTCGTTCAGGCGGACACCGCACGTCTGCCCCTTGAACAGCGGAAACAGCAACTGCTGCTGGCTGACGTGCCAGCCGCAATAGCCAGGCGAGAAGCGGTTGGTATGGTGCCAGCCCAACTTGTCGATGCTCAGTTGCAGGTCTTTCTCCATCTGGTCGGCACAGCGTTCGGCAATGACAGTCCCCAACGCATCGGCTACAAAGACCCGCACCATGTCGCCCTCTTGCTTCAGTCGTTGCTGATAAACCTCAAACTCCTGACCACTGGTGCAGATGAAGCAGGCATAAGCCTCGGCTCCCTGCAGTTGACGCTGAATGATACGCCCCATGTCGAAGTCGGGCAGTGCCGGCATCACCTGATAACAATAGCGTGGACGAAGCCAAGGACGAACCTCGCTGATGACAGAAATGGTCTCCCGACAAGTGCCTTCGTCTGGTTTCTCGCCATGATAGCCCATCGCCTCGAAGACGTCTTCAAGGGTTATCAGTAAGTCATCGTATACCAGCGTCTTCTGCGTCATTGCCTAAAGGTCTTGATTATATTCGGCGAGTGCAGAAAAGAAAGCGTCGATATTTGCCATCGGCGTGTGCGGCGGCGTGTCGCAACCACTAGAAAGCACGAAGTTGGAAAAATCCTTGCACTTTTCCAGCACACTCCTTACCGATAGGCGCATTTCCTCGGGCGTGCCATCCTTAAAGACGCTCACGGGGTCGATATTGCCCATGGCCAGCGCCGTCGGGGGCACATCGCGTATCACCTCTTCCATGCGGCATTTGTTGCCGAAGTGATAGGCAGCAGCACCAGTCGCTACCATTGCCTTTGTGCAATGCCCCGTATTGCCGCAGTTATGCAGGATAACGATGAAGTCATCGTCCTGCACGCAGTCTACGATGTGTTTAACATACTGCGACGAAAAGGCCATACAATCGTCATTGCTCAGCAGTCCGGCGGCAGGTTCGGCCATCAGTACACCGTTGGCTCCCGTCTGCTTCAAGGCTTCGCAATACTTGCCGATGAAGTCGGTACACTTCTGCAATAACGTATGGGCAGCCTCAGGATGTTCGTAGATGAGCACCATGATTTCTGACATGTCGTAGAGTCGGCCTGCCAGCGAAAAGGGACCGATGCATCCGGCAAACAGCGGACGATCAGCGATGGCGCGAGCCGCCAGCAGGTTAGCTTTCAGGTATTGCGGAATACGACCGGCAGACAACGACGGCACCTGCAGACGGAAGATGCTCTCCACGTCAGGCAGCAGCCGATTGGCGACGGCAGGCACGGCATCGTCGCTGAAGGCAACTGCGGCTCCAAAGGCTTCTGCCTCCGTCGTCAGATCCATGATGGTACAGGCGGCAGCACTCGGAAACTGCCTGGTCAGCGTCATCACAGCCTCATAGTGCACCTGACCATCCGAGACGGCTTCACGCACAGTATGCCCGTTCAGCTCAATGCCCGGATGGGTAATAATAGGGACGGCTGTCACCGCCTGCTGGCGAATGATGCCGTCCACCCATTGTTTCATATTTTGCTTCATTGCCCGTAAGCAAGTTGCGTGTTACTCACTCCTACTCTTCCAGCAGGATCTTCATCATCTCTACGGCAGCCTTGGCCACGCTGGTGCCAGGACCGAAGATGGCGGCGACGCCAGCCTGGTAGAGGAAGTCGTAGTCCTGGGCGGGAATGACACCGCCAGCGATGACCATGATGTCCTCACGACCCAGCTTCTTCAGTTCTTCAATCAACTGAGGAATTAAGGTCTTGTGACCAGCAGCCAATGACGAGGCACCAACCACGTGGACGTCGTTCTCGACAGCCTCGCGGGCTGCTTCGGCAGGAGTCTGGAACAGCGGACCCATGTCTACGTCGAAGCCACAGTCTGCGTAGCCAGTTGCTACCACCTTTGCACCACGGTCGTGACCGTCCTGACCCATCTTCGCAATGAAGATACGCGGACGACGACCCTCCTTCTCTGCGAACTCGTCGGTCAGCTTCTTGGCCAACTCGAAGTCGCTGTCGTTCTTTGATTCTGAACTATACACGCCTGAAATTGTTCTGATTACTGCTTTATAACGGCCTACGATTTCTTCGCAGGCATCACTGATCTCACCTAAGGTACAACGCAGCTGGGCAGCCTTGACGGCCAGGTCGAGCAGGTTGTTCTCGCTCTTGCGACCCTCATTAAAGTCGCGGACGCAGTCGGTGATTGCCTTGAGGGCAGCCTGACAAGCAGCCTCGTCACGAGATGCCTTGACCTGGGCCAGGCTCTCCTCCTGCTGCTTGCGCACAGCAGTATTGTCGACCTCGAGGATGTCGATGGGGTCTTCATGCTCCAGACGGTACTTGTTGGTGCCGACGATGGTCTGTACGCCAGAGTCGATACGGGCCTGCGTGCGGGCAGCAGCCTCCTCGATACGCATCTTGGGCAGACCGGTCTCAATGGCCTTGGCCATACCACCCAGCTTCTCAATCTCCTGGATGTGTTCCCAAGCCTTGTGCACCAGCTCGTTGGTCAGGGTCTCCACGTAGTAAGAACCAGCCCACGGGTCAATCTGCTTGCAGACCTTGGTCTCGTTCTGGATGTAGATCTGCGTGTTACGGGCGATACGGGCGCTGAAGTCTGTCGGCAGGGCAATAGCCTCGTCGAGAGCGTTGGTGTGCAGCGACTGGGTGTGACCCAAGACGGCAGCCATAGCCTCAATACAGGTGCGGCCTACGTTGTTGAAGGGATCCTGCTCGGTGAGCGACCAGCCAGAGGTCTGCGAGTGGGTACGCAGAGCGAGCGACTTCGGATTCTTGGCACCGAAGCTCTTCACAATCTTTGCCCACAACAGACGACCTGCACGCATCTTGGCAATCTCCATGAAATGGTTCATGCCGATAGCCCAGAAGAACGACAGACGCGGAGCGAAAGCATCCACATCGATACCGGCGTTGACACCTGTACGCAGATAGTCCATACCGTCGGCCAGCGTGTAAGCCAACTCGATGTCGGCGGTGGCACCAGCCTCCTGCATGTGGTAGCCCGAAATAGAGATGCTGTTGAACTTCGGCATCTTCTGTGAGGTATACTCGAAGATATCAGCGATGATCTTCATCGAGAATGCGGGGGGATAAATATAGGTGTTACGCACCATGAACTCCTTCAGGATATCGTTCTGGATGGTTCCTGCCATCTCTTCCAACTGTGCGCCCTGTTCCAGGCCAGCCACGATGTAGAATGCCAGAATTGGCAGCACGGCACCATTCATGGTCATAGACACAGACATCTTGTTCAAGGGGATGCCGCCGAAGAGCACCTTCATGTTCTCCTCGTTACAGATGCTTACACCAGCCTTACCCACATCGCCCACAACACGGGCGTTGTCGGGGTCGTAGCCACGGTGTGTCGGCAGGTCGAAGGCGACAGAAAGACCTTTCTGACCAGAAGCCAGGTTACGGCGATAGAATGCATTCGACTCCTCAGCGGTAGAGAATCCGGCATACTGACGGATGGTCCACGGGCGGAACGGATACATCATAGAGTACGGACCACGCAGATAGGGAGGAATACCGGCTGTGAAGTCGAGGTGTTCCATGCCTTCGAGGTCCTCTTTCGTATAGACGGGCTGAATGTCAATCTGCTCAGGCGTACGCCAGTTTGCGCTGATGCCATTCTCTTTCTGCCACTGCTGACCGTCCTTCTGCTGGATGCCAGCGTAGATATCAATATCTTTAAATTGTTTGCGTGCCATAATTAGATTCCGAGTTTAGCATTGTACGCACGGAGCGTTTCGAGCTGGTTAGACTTAACGTGAATAAAGTTCTCAATGCCGGCAGCCTTCAGGTCTTCCGAGCAAGCGGGAGCACCAGCTACGACGAACATGGCGCGACCGTTCAGGTACTGGAAGGCGGGGATGGCATACTCAGCATACTCATCGTCGCTGGAGCAGATGACCACGATATCGGCACCGGCAGCAAGGGCTGCATCGACACCCTCCTCGACAGTTTTGAAGCCGAGGTTGTCCATGACCTTGTAGCCAGCAGCAGCGAGGAAGTTGCACGAGAACTGGGCGCGAGCCTGACGCATGGCCAGATTGCCGATAGTCAGCATGAAGGCGATAGGCTGCTTCTGGGCCTTTTCCGTGCTGAGGCGCAGGGTCTCGAACTCAGAAGCCATGCGCTCCTTGTTGAGCACGGGGAGCTCAGCAGTTTCGTTTGTTGCTGTAGCACAGCAACATGCGCAACCCATGGGCTGCTTGCCGTCGCTGGTCTCGGTGAAGTTGGGGAACTGGTTGGTGCCGAGGATGAACTCACGACGGGTGGCGGCAGCGGCGTGACGCTTGTCGTTAGAGGCATTCACGGCGTTGGTGATGTTGCCCTTGAGGGCCTCAGCCAGGAATCCGCCAGCTTCCTCGACAGCGAGGAACAGCTTCCAGCCTTCCTGAGCGATGGCGTCGGTGAGATGCTCGATGGTGTAGGAACCGCCAGACACGTCGACCAACTTGTCGAAGTGGGCCTCCTCCTTCAGCAACAACTGCTGGTTGCGGGCGATACGCTCGGCAAACTCGGTAGGCTGCTCGTAAGGTTTGTCAAACGGCGTCACCACAATGGAGTCGACGTTGGCAATAGCTGCCGACATGGTCTCCGTCTGCGAGCGCAGCAGGTTGACATAGCTGTCGAAGAGCGTCTGGTTGTACTCTGACGTGATGGCGCAGACATGCATCTGGCAAGCGCAGTCGCACTTGGGTTCATACTGCTTCACAATCTGGGCCCAGAGCAGACGGGCGGCGCGGAACTTGGCAATCTCCATGAAGTAGTTCTCCGACACGCCCATATTGAACTTAATACGCTTGGCGGCCTCGGTAGCGTCGATGCCAGCCTCGGTCAGAATGTTCAGGTACTCAGCACCCCAGGCCAGGGCATAGCCCAACTCCTGGTAGATGTAGGCACCGGCATTGTTCAGCGACACGCTGTTCACATTGATGCAGCGGTAGCCGGGCAGTTCCTTCAGGGCTTCAATCAGCGGCTTGGCAAACTCCAGGACAGCAGTCGTGTCCTTACCCTTGCACAAAATCTTGCCGACGGGATCGTAGTTGATGCTACCCTTCAGGTCAGCCATGGGATAGCCTTTCTCCTTGAAGTAAGCCACCAGGATCTCTGCCAGTTCCACACAGTGACGCTGGCAAGTCTTAAAGTTCAGCTCCACATACTGTGGCAGGATGCCGTCGAGCAGTGTGGCGATAAGTTCCTTGCTGACGTCCTTGCCAGCAATCTGGAAACCGAGCGAGTCGACACCCTTGTTCAGAATGTCGAGTGCCTTGGCATTGGCTGCCTTGGCGTCTTCTACCTGGATGTCCTGACGGACAAACCACAAGTTGTTGTCTTTCTTGTTGCCACGGACGAACGGGAACTCACCAGGCAGCGAATCAACAGCCTTCAAATCCTTCAAGTCCTCGCGGCGATAGAAAGGCTGTACGTTAAAACCTTCGTTTGTTCTCCATACGAGTCGCTTCTGGAAGTCGGCCCCTTTCAGGTCCACCTCAATCTTGTCCAACCACTCTTGGGTAGTCGGAGCCTGAAACTCGCTGAAGAGTTTTTCTTTGTTAGCCATAAATGTATTAATTATATAAGTTGTTTTACGTTCTGATTTGCAAAGGTAACAACTTATTTTCGAAACAAAGAACTTTTTAATAATTATTTCATCTTTATACAATTTTCATTTCATTCGGCATAGGCCCACGAGTGTCGCAGTTCGTAAGCAAAGACGCCAGCAGAAGGCCTCTGAAATGTGAAATAAACAAAAAAAACGTCTGTTTTGAAAAAAAAAGTTCCATTTTTTTGGCAATGACCGCGAAATTGTGTACTTTTGAAGAAAATTTAAGAATCCTAAAACTTATAATAAAAAACAACTATCTTAAAGGAACTATGAGTTATTTACGATTTGAAAAAGCTGTAATGACCAACTTGGAAGAGTCGTTGCGTCGTGAACTGCTTCGAACAAACCGCTCTGGTGCCTACAGTGCATCCACCTTGGTGGACTGTAACACACGCAAGTACCATGGTCTGCTCGTCGTTCCCGTACCCGAGCTTGACGACGAGAACCATGTACTACTCTCGTCACTCGACTGTACGGTAATCCAGCACGGTGCCGAGTTCAATCTTGGACTCCACAAGTATCAGGGCAACAACTACAGCCCAAAAGGTCACAAGTACATCCGTGAGTTCGACTGTGATGTCGTGCCCACCACGCTCTATCGCGTTGGTGGCGTAGTATTAAAGAAAGAAGTGGTGTTCCAGCACTACGAGGACCGCATCCTCATCCGCTATACGCTGGTGGATGCGCACTCGGCTACGACACTCCGCTTCCGTCCCTTCCTGGCCTTCCGTTCGGTGCGTCAGTTCACGCACGAGAACTCGACGGCCTCGCGTGAGTACCATCCCGTAGACCACGGCATCAAGACCTGTATGTATGCCGGCTACCCTGACCTCTACATGCAGTTCTCGAAGAAGAACGAGTTCATCTTCCGTCCCGACTGGTATCGTGGCGTGGAGTATCCGAAGGAGCAAGAGCGCGGCTATGCCTCCAACGAGGACCTGTACGTACCCGGCTACTTCGAGATGGAAATCAAGAAGGGCGAGAGCATCATCTTTGCCGGTTCTACCTCGGCCAGCAAGCCAGGTCAGTTGAAGAAGATGTTCGACGAAGAGGTGGAAGACCGCGTGCCTCGCGATAATTTCTATCACTGTCTGGTGACGGCTGCCCACCAGTTCCATTTCCGCGATCGCCGCAGTGGCACGATGGAGAAGATTGACAAGAAGGACGAGCGTTACCTGTTAGCCGGCTATCCTTGGTTCAAGTGTCGCGCGCGCGATACATTTATATCATTACCCGGTCTGACGCTGTGCATCGGTGAGCAGGACTATTTCGAGATGGTCATGAAGACTGCCGAGAAGGCGCTGCGCGAATTTATGGCCGACAAGCCTCTCTCTGGCAAGATTTACGAGATAGAGCATCCTGACGTACCCCTCTGGGCCGTTTGGGCTATCCAGCAGTACACGAAGGATGCCGGACGCGAGCAGGGCTACAAGATGTATGGCAAGCTGGTCAAGGATATCGTGAAGTATGTCATGGCCGGTGGTCATCCCAACCTGCGCCTCGACGACAACGGACTGCTCTATGCTGACGGTCGTGACAAGGCTATTACCTGGATGAACTCCACCGCCAACGGACGTCCCGTCGTGCCTCGTTCAGGATACATCGTCGAGTTCAATGCTCTGTGGTACAACGCCATGAAGTTCTGCGCCTCACTGGAGGCTGAGTTCGGCGACAAGAAATTGGCCGCCAAACTGGAGGAACTGTCAGAAACTACCAAGACATCGTTCATTGGCACTTTCCTCAACGAGTACGGCTACCTGCTGGACTATGTTGACGGCAACATGATTGACTGGAGCGTACGTCCGAACATGATCTTCCCCGTAGCCTTCGACTTCTCACCGCTGTCGCAGGAACAGAAGAAGAGCGTGCTTGACGTTTGCACCCGCGAACTGTTGACACCCAAGGGTCTGCGCTCGCTGTCGCCCAAGAGCGGCGGCTACAACCCGATGTATGTCGGTCCGCAGACACAGCGCGACTATGCCTACCATCAGGGTACGGCATGGCCTTGGCTGGGCGGTTTCTATATGGAGGCTTGCCTGAAACTCTATAAGCGCACCCGCCTGTCGTTCCTTGAGCGCCACATGGTGGGCTATGAAGACGAGATGAACTATCACGCTCTGGGAACCATCAGCGAGCTGTTCGACGGCAACCCGCCATTCCACGGCCGCGGCGCCATGGCTTTTGCCATGAACGTGGCAGAGATTCTGCGCTCGGTGAAACTCCTGGAAAAGTACACTTATCAAAAATAAATTAGGAGGAGACGCTATGAAAGTATTAATGTTTGGATGGGAGTATCCTCCTCACGTATTCGGTGGACTGGCCACCGCCAACTATGGTATCTCGCAGGGTCTGCATGCCCAGGGCGACATGGACATCACGCTGTGTCTACCCCACCCCTTTGGTGACGAAGACCGTTCTGCCTGCAACATCGTAGCCATGAATGCCGTGCCTATTGCCTGGCGCGACGTCACAGCCGATTATGTTCGCGAACGCGTCGGTAACATCATGGATCCCGAATTCTATTTCCGCCTGCGCGACCATCTGTATGCCGACTTCAACTACATGCACGTCAACGACCTTGGCGCCATGGAGTTTGCTGGCGGCTATCCCGGAAATCTGCACGAGGAAATCAACAACTACTCGATTATCGCCGGTGTCGTGGCACGTACCTTGGACTATGACATCATCCATGCCCACGACTGGTTAACCTATCCTGCAGGTATCCATGCCAAGCAGGTGAGTGGCAAGCCGTTATGCATCCACGTTCACGCTACAGACTTCGACCGCAGTCGTGGCAAGGTGAACCCAACCGTCTACTCTATCGAGAAGAATGGTATGGACAATGCCGACTGCATTATGTGTGTGTCCGAGCTGACACGTCAGACGGTGATCAACCAGTATCATCAGGATCCGCGCAAGTGCTATACCGTGCACAACGCAGTATATCCGCTGCCCGACGAATATCAGGCCATTCCGCGTCCTGACCATACCGGCAAGGACAAGGTGGTGACCTTCCTCGGACGTATCACCATGCAGAAAGGTCCTGAGTATTTCGTAGAGGCTGCTAACATGGTGATTCGCCGCACTCGCAACGTGCGTTTCTGCATGGCTGGTTCGGGCGACATGATGGATGCCATGATTCATCTGGCTGCCGAGCGCGGCATTGCCGACCGCTTCCACTTCCCAGGCTTTATGCGCGGCAAGCAGGTGTATGAGTGTCTGAAGGACTCCGATGTCTACGTTATGCCGTCCGTCTCCGAGCCATTCGGCATCTCGCCGTTGGAGGCTATGCAATGCGGTACGCCCAGCATCATCTCCAAGCAGTCCGGCTGTGCCGAGATTCTGGACAACTGTATCAAGGTAGACTACTGGGACATCCACGCCTTGGCTGACGCCATCTACTCTATCTGTGCCAACGAATCGCTGTTCACCTATCTCAAGGAGGAAGGCAAGCGCGAGGTTGACCAGATTACATGGGAGAAGGTAGGCGCCTGGATTGCAACGCTCTACAAGAGAACATTAGGTTGGGAACAGTAACATTAAAAATTAAAAATTAAACATTAAACATTTTATGAAAACAATTTGTTTATATTTCGAGATACATCAGATTATCCATCTGAAGCGCTACCGTTTCTTCGACATCGGTACCGACCATTATTACTATGATGACTACGAGAACGAGCGTAGCATCACCGACATCGCCAACCGCTCCTACATGCCGGCACTGACAGCTATCGGCGACATGATTAAGGAGCATGGCCAGTATTTCAAGGTTGCCTTCTCACTTTCTGGTACAGGCATCGAGCAGCTGGAGTTCCACGCTCCGCAGGTCATCGCCAAACTGCAGGAACTGAACCAGACAGGTTGCGTGGAGTTCCTCGCCGAGCCGTACAGCCACGGTCTGTCGTCGCTGGCTAACGAGGAGACTTTCGCCCTCGACGTGAAGAAACAGGCTGCCAAGATTGAGGAGCTATTCGGACAGAAGCCGACAGTAGCCCGCAACTCGTCGCTCATCTACAGCGACGACATCGGTGGACAGATTGCCGCCATGGGCTTCAAGGGCATGCTGACCGAGGGTGCTAAGCACGTACTCGGCTGGAAGTCGCCCCACTACGTCTACAACTGCAACATAGCACCCAACCTGAAGCTGCTGCTCCGTGATGTAGAACTGTCTGATGATATCTCGCTGCGCTTCAACAATCCCGACTGGGAGGGCTATCCTCTGTTTGCCGACAACTACATCGACCGCATTGCCCGCTTCCCCGAAGAAGAGCAGATCATCAACATCTTCATGGAACTGTCGGCTCTGGGTATCGCACAGCCGCTGTCCAGCAACATCCTCGACTTCCTGAAAGCGCTGCCTGCCTGTGCCAAGGAGAAGGGCATCACCTTCTCTACGCCGACGGAAATCTGCATGAAGGTGCCTTCGATGGGAGCTATAGACGTGCCCGACACTCTGTCATGGGTGGACGAGGAGCGCGACTGCTCATGCTGGCTGGGCAACGCCATGCAGCGTGAAGCTTTCAACAAGCTCTACAGCGTCGCCGACCGTCTGCGCATTGCCGACGACCCGCGCATCAATCAGGACTGGGACTACCTACAGGCCTCCAACAACTTCCGCTTCATGACCACCAAGCCCTCTAACGTGGGCCTCGACCGTGGCATCTACAGCGGACCGTTCGATGCCTTCACCAACTACATGAACATCCTCGGCGACTTCATTAACAGAGTCAATGCACTCTATCCCCCTGAGATTGAGAACGACGAACTCAACGCCCTGCTCACCACCATCCGCAACCAGGGTGACGAGATTGAGATGAAGGACAAGGAGATTACCCGTCTGAAGGCTCGTCTCGAGAAGCTGGAACCGAAGGAGGCTCCTGCCAAGAAGAAGGCACCTGCCAAGAAAAAGGCTGCTCCCAAGAAGGCTGCCGAGGCTCCCGCTGAAAAACCTGCTGAATAAGCACTTAATAGAAACAATCAAAAATGTCTCGTGAGGACGGTCCTCTCGAGACATTTTTTTGTTTATTGTTGACGGTTGGTACTCATCACCGTCTTGTTTCACGTTTATTGTTCATTGTATCCCTACAGTTTCAGCGGTGTGTATGGCAATCCCCACACCTTGGCTACAGCCTCGTAGGTACACTTTCCATCTACCATATTGACACCGCGTGCCAACGAACGGTCGTCACGGCAAGCCTGCTGCCAGCCCTTGTCAGCCAGTGCCAGCGCATAGCGCAGAGTGGCATTGGTCAGGGCGATGGTCGACGTGTTAGGCACAGCACCGGGGATATTGGCCACGGCATAGTGCACGATACCATCAATGGTGTAGACGGGTTCACTGTGCGTGGTGGGATGAGATGTCTCGAAGCAGCCGCCCTGGTCGATGGCGACGTCAACAAGCACCGTACCGGGTTCCATCAGCTTCAGCATATCCTTGGTAATCAGCTTGGGGGCTGCATCGCCGGGGATAAGCACCGAACCGATGACGACATCTACCGTCGGCAGTTCCTGTCGGATGTTATGTTCCGACGAATACAGCGTGTGCACATTGACGGGCAACTCTGCAGCCAACTGTTTCAGTCTCGGCAACGAGATGTCGGTAATGGTGACGTTGGCTCCCATGCCGGCAGCAATACGCGCCGCAGCCTCGCCGACGGTACCGCCGCCCAGCACCAACACGTTGGCGGGTTTTACACCGGGTACGCCAGCCATCAGCTTACCCTTGCCACCTTTCGTCTTCTGCAGATAGTAGGCACCGTTCTGTGCCGCCATACGTCCAGCCACCTCACTCATGGGGATGAGCAGAGGCAGTGAACGATCGTCGCGCTCCACGGTCTCGTAGGCAATACATGTGGCTCCGCTCTTCATCATGGCGTGCGTCAGTTCTTCCTCACAGGCGAAATGGAAATAGGTAAAGACTACCTGACCCTGACGTACCAGCGGATACTCCGGTTCAATGGGTTCTTTGACCTTCACAATCATGTCAGCCTGCGCATAGACGTCCTCGATGGCAGGCACAATCTGCGCACCGGCCTTCACGTAGGCTTCGTCGCTGAAGCCACTGCCCTCCCCTGCAGTATGCTGCACACAGACCTGATGTCCGCGTCTGACTAACTCGGCCACGCCCGACGGCGTCATGCCCACCCGATTCTCGTTGTTCTTGATTTCTTTTGGAATACCAACTTTCATAGCGCTTAGATTTTTAGTTTAGAAAATCAATCTTTAATGTTTAATCTTTAATGTTTAATCTTCTTATCTTCCATCCTGTGGCAGCCACAAAGATGCTCATCAGGGGCGAGATGAGATTGAAAAAGCAGTACGGCAGGTACGTCAGCGTCGCCACGCCCAGTACCGTGGACTGCGTCATGCCGCAGGTGTTCCACGGTATCAGCACCGACGTCACCGTGGCGGCATCCTCCGTCGTACGGCTCAGCAGACGGCTCTCATAGCCTTCCTTCCTGTAGACCTCCTTGTAAATGTCCGCATTCAGTACGATGGAGATAAACTGGTCGCCGGTGGTGATGTTCAGGAAAATGCCCGTGCCTACCGTTGACGTAACCAATGTGAAGCGGCTTCTCACCCATCGGAGGATGACGCTCGTAAGGCTCTCTATCATGCCACTGGCCACCATCGCGGCCCCGAAGCACATGGCGCAGATAATCAGCCAGATGGTGTTCAACATCCCCGCCATACCTCTGGTGGAAACCAGCTCGTTAAGCGATGCCGACCCCGTGTCCACCGTCGTAGCACCATAGAAGGTGACGGCCAGTCCCCGTGTCAGCGCCGATGCCGACGCTTCGCTGGCACCAGCCACCTCGCAGAGGATGTGCGGCTGTAGCAACAGTGCCACAACGCCCGCCATCACTGACGAGGCAAACAGCACGATGAGCGACGGCACACGCCTGACTATCATTACTCCCGTCAGCAGTGGCACTAACAACGTCCACAGCGAGATGTTAAACGTCCTCGACAATCCTTCAGTATACTCGTTCACCTGCACCTCCTTCTCCATACCTGTGTCCACGCCTGCTAAGAAGAAGATGACCAGCGTGATGATGAATGTCGGAATGGTTGTCAGCATCATGTAGCGGATATGCACGAATAGATCCGTACCCGTTGCCGACGATGCCAAGATGGTGGTATCGCTCAGCGGCGACATCTTATCGCCGAAATACGCTCCCGAGATGATGGCACCCGCCGACCACGCCTCCGAGATACCTAAGGCATGACCGATGCCGAGCAGTGCCACACCGATCGTCGCTATTGTCGTCCACGAACTACCTGAGAGCAGCGACACCAGGGCACAGATGATGCATGCCGACACCAAGAACAACTGGGGCGCTATCAGTTGCACGCCATAATAGATAAAGGTGGGCACGATGCCGCTAACCATCCACGAACCTCCCAGCATACCCACGCACAACAGGATGAGCAGCGTGATGCTCACCTCGCCCAGCGTCTTCTTGATCTGCCGTTCGAACGTCTTCCACGGTATGCGATAGACTGTCATCGACAGGCTGACGCATACCGCCATACCCATCAATAGCGCTATCTGGCTCCCGCCGTTCAACGAGTCGCTGCCAAACTGCGCTATCACCACGGCTAAGAAGACGATAAGGACCGCCACAGGAACGATGGCCAACAAAGGATGCGGTATCTTTTTTGCATTCATGCCACAAATATAGGCATTTTTTTCTATCCAGCCAAATAATTGAGAAATAAAAAAGAGTTACAGGTGGATCCCGTAGTTTTGCTTGATTTCGCTCATGACGAAGGTACTCTCGATGGAGCCAACACTCTCGATGTCGCCAAGCTTGGTGAGGACGAAATCCTGATACTGCTTCATGTCGCGGGCACGGACTTTTAGCAGATAGTCGTAGGCTCCGGAGGTATTGTAGCACTCAGTGACCTCTGGAATGCGCATGATACGGCGGGTGAAGGCTTCGGCTATCTCGCGGTTGATCTGCTTGAGCTTCACCTTGCAGAACACTTGCAGGCCCTGGCCCAGCTTGTCGGGGTCAAGGACGGCGACATACTTCTTGATATAGCCCTGCCGCTCAAGCCGCTTCTGCCGCTCGAAGACGGGTGTGGGGGTCAGGTGGACAGCCTCGGCCAGTTCCTTGGTGGTCAGTTTGGCATTCTTCTGCAGCGTCTTCAATATCTGCAAATCGGTAGCGTCGAGTTCGTTGTTCATTGTCGTTGTGTATAAAGAAAATTATTCCGTTGTGTTTGGCTATTCTGTATATATGTTGGAAAGATATTCTTTCACAGCTGCAAATTTAGGGATATTTTCTGAATTGTGCAAGGATATTTGGAGGATAATGCCATTTTTTGTACCTTTGCGGACTGAACGACGCGATTCGCTAATCGCAAATCGCTAATTGATAATTGATAATTGATAATTGAATGTTTGATATAGAAGCGTGTTTGCGTCAGCGCATACTGATACTCGACGGCGCCATGGGTACGAAGATACAGTCGGCGGGACTGACTGCCGACAGCTACCACCGGGGGCGCTTCGCCGGGTGGCCGGTGGCGCTGACGGGCAATAACGACATACTGAACCTGACGGCTCCCGAGGTAATAGCCGACATCCACCGCCAGTACATCGAGGCGGGGGCAGACATCATCACCACCAACACCTTCTCGGCCAACCGCATCAGCCAGCACGAATACGGCTGTGAAGAGGTGGCACGAGAGATGGCGTTGGCTGGTGCACAGATAGCACGCCACATAGCGGACAGCTATTCTCTCACCTCTAACCTCTCACCACTCCCCTCTAAGATATGGGTGGCTGGCTCGATGGGACCAACTTCCAGGTCGCTCACGCTGGCCTCGGACATGAACAATCCGTCGCAGCGCAGCACCACTTTCGACGAAATGGCTGCAGCCTACCACGAGCAGGCTACTGCGCTGATAGAGGGCGGTGCCGACATGCTACTGTTGGAGACCTGCTTCGACGCGCTGAATGCCAAGGCCGCACTCTATGCCATCCAGCAGCTCGGCGACGAGCGGAGCACGGAGATACCCGTCATGGTGTCGGCAACCATCAACGACCGCAGCGGTCGCACGCTGACAGGACAGACGTTAGAGGCCTTCTACATCAGCATTTCCCACTACCCTCACCTGTTGAGCTTTGGACTGAACTGTTCGTTTGGTGTCACCGACCTGCGCCCGTTCGTCGAACAGTTAGCCAGCCGCATTCCCGTCTACCTGTCGCTATACCCCAATGCCGGTCTGCCTAACGAGATGGGCGAGTACGACGAGTTGCCAGCTTATACCGCCAGCCACCTGAAAGAGATGGGTGAGGCGGGACTGCTGAACATTGCAGGCGGCTGCTGTGGCACCAACGAGGAGCATATCCGCGCCATCAGCGAGGCCATGAAAGGGGTGAAGCCGAGGGAAATTTCACCTCTCACCTCTCACCACTCACCTCTAACCTCCCAGCTGTGGCTCTCCGGACTAGAGCCGCTGTTGGTGGACAAGCAGACGCGTAACTTCACCAACGTCGGTGAGCGTACTAACGTGGCAGGTTCAAGGAAATTTGCCCGACTGATAGCCGAGAAGAAATACGACGAGGCCATGACCGTGGCCCGTCACCAGATAGAGGGCGGTGCCGCCATCATCGACATCAACATGGACGACGCCATGCTGGACAGTCGACAGGAGATGCAGACCTTCTGCCGCAATATTTCCAACGACCCCGCTGTAGCCCGCTCGGTGCTGATGATAGACTCCAGCGACTGGGACACCATCCTGGCCGGACTGAAGAACGCCCAGGGCAAGTGCATCGTCAACTCCATCAGCCTGAAAGGTGGCGAAGAAAGTTTTCTGGCCAAGGCACGGGAACTGCGCCGCTTAGGTGCTGCCGTGGTAGTGATGGCCTTCGACGAAGAGGGCCAGGCCACGACCTACGAGCGCAAGACGGCCATTGCCGAACGCGCCTACCGCCTGCTGACGGGCATCGGATACCCTGCGCAGGACATCATCTTCGACGTCAACATTCTCAGCGTGGGCACAGGACTGAAAGAGCACCAGGCCTATGCCGTAGACTTCATCCGTGCCGTGGCATGGATCAAGCAGCACCTGCCGTTGGCCAAGACCAGCGGAGGCGTCAGCAATCTGTCATTCAGTTTCCGAGGTAATAATAAGGTACGCGAGGCCATGCACTCCGTATTCCTCTACTATGCCATCCGCGAAGGACTGGACATGGCCATTGTCAACCCCTCCATGTTGCAGGTGTACGACGACATAGAGCCCACCCTACTGAAAGCTGTGGAGGACGTTGTGCTGAACAGCGACGACGGTGCCACAGAGCGCCTCATTGACGTGGCTGCTACCGTGCTCGCCGATGCTACCAATGTGCCCGCAGGTTCTCCCAGCGGGGTTGCAGATTGGCGCTCGAAGAACATCGAGGAGCGCTTGGCCTACGCGCTGAGTAAGGGCGTCAGCGAACACTTAGCCGACGACATTCCCGAGGCGCTGCAGAAGTATGGGCGCCCCATCCACGTGATAGAACAACCGCTGATGCAGGCTATGGAGCATATCGGGCAACTGTTTGGCGAGGGTAAGATGTTTCTGCCGCAGGTGGTCAAGTCGGCCAAAGTGATGAAGGACGCCGTGGCCCTGCTGCAACCCTACATCGACGCAGAAGGCGGAACGGCAGGCGGCGAACGCCCCTGTGCCGTGCTGGCCACTGCTAATGGAGACGTCCACGACATCGGCAAGAACATTGTCGGCATCGTGCTGGCCTGCAACGGCTTCGACGTCGTAGACTTAGGCGTGATGGTGCCCAACGAAACCATCATGGAGGAGGCCAAAACGCGGAAGCCCTGCTTGGTGGGTATCAGCGGACTCATTACCCCCTCGCTGAAGGAGATGGAACAACTGTGCCAACTCTTCCAGCGTGAGGGACTGCACGTGCCCATCGTCGTCGGCGGTGCCACGACATCGGCTGTACATACGGCTGTCAAACTGGCTCCGCTCTACGACGGTTGCGTGGTGTATGGCGGCGACGCCTCGCAGACCTCCCTGCTGGCCAAGCACTTACAGATGGATGCCGACGCTACCATAGCACACATCAAGGCCGAACAGCAGACGCTGCGCGAAGCCTACGCCGAGCACCACGCCCCGCTGACGCCCTACGCCGAGGCCAACGCCAAGGCTCCCCACGTCGAGCATCATCCCGTCGACCTCTCACCTCTCACATCAAACCTCTCACCTCTCACCTCTGAACTCTTACCACTCATCGACTGGCGCATGTTCCTGTTGTTCTGGGGCTTCAAGGGCGAGACGCTACAGCAGTTGTTAGTGAACCCCGAGGCTGAGCGCACGCTACAGGAGGGCAAGGACTACTTAGTACACGCCATCGAGCAGGACAGCATCAAACTAGAAGTACTGCTGCGTACCATGCCTGCCCGACGAAAGGGCTACAACGACATCGCGCTCGACGACGGCACCGTACTGCCCATGCTGCGCAGTCAGAGTACTACAGGGCACTTCCGCTGTCTGGCCGACTACTTCGACCCCGACCAGGCCAGTCCGCTGGCTCTCTTCACCATTGCGTGCCAACCAAAAGAGCAACTCGCCGACGAGGCTGAGCGGCTGATGAGTCACGCCATCTGCGCCCGACTGACCGAAGCCTGCGCCGAATGGCTCCAGCAGACACACCTCTCACCTCTCACCTCTCACTTCTCACCTCTAAGAGTGGCCTTCGGCTATGCCACCTGTCCCGACCACTCGCTGAAGCGCATCGTCTTCGACCTGTTGGATGCCGAACAGAAAATGGACGTCACGCTGAACGACCACTACTCTATCCAGCCGTCGACAGCCATCTGCGGACTCTTCATATTCCATCCCGACGCCCGCTACTTCCCTGTAGGGCGCATCGACGAGGCGCAGTTGGAAGACTATTGCTGCCGTCGCGGCATCACCACCGAAGAAGGCCGCCAACTGCTGTCGAAATACATTGCGAAATAAACGCTCGGCATAACGGCATAACATGATAACGGAATAACGATATTACGATAATCCAAACGAAAACTATATGAAAGTCATTGAAATCCTGAATAACAGCCAGCGGCCCTTTGCCAGCTTCGAACTGGTGCCGCCGCTGAAGGGCAGCGACGTCAGCCGTCTGTACGACAGCATAGAACCACTGATGCAGTTCCAACCGCCCTTCATCAACATCACTTGCCACCGCGACGAGGTGGAATACGTGCCAAACGGCGACGGCACCTACAAGAAGATGACACTCGCTAAGCGACCCGGCACAGTGGCCATCGTCGCCGCCATCATGCGCCGCTACCCGCAATTAGAGATTGTGCCGCATGTCATCTGCGGCGGTGCCTCGGCATCGAGGGTCGAGAGTGAACTATTAGACCTGCACTTCTTAGGCATCAGCAACGTGGTGGCCCTACGCGGTGACGCCATCCCCGGACAGCGTTTCTTCATTCCTGAAACTGATGGTTTCAGTCATAGCTCAGAACTCGTGGCGATGATCAACAATGACAGACTTCTGCGTGGGTGTGGCCGCCTACCCTGAGAAGCATTTCGAGGCCGCCAACTTGGACGTGGACATCCAGCACCTGAAGCGCAAGGTGGAGGCTGGGGCCGACTACATCGTCACACAGATGTTCTTCGACAACCAGCAGTATTTCCGCTTTGTCGAGCGGGTGCGCCAGGCCGGCATCAATGTACCCGTCATTCCCGGACTGAAACCTATCTCCGGCCAGCGACAAATAGACCTGCTGCCGCGCTCATTCCATATCGACATCCCACAGGAACTGGTCAATGAACTCGGCAAGGCCAAGACCGCCGAGGCCGCCTACGAGGTGGGCATCGAGTGGACCATCAGCCAGAGCCGCGACCTGCTGGCACACGGTGCACCGGCCATACATTTTTATACTATGGCCAAGCCCGACAACGTCTGCAAAATCGTCAAAACGGTGTTTTAGGGGGCGATTTAGGCCGCTTTTTAGAATATCATTCCAAGAAAGCAAGTATTTGAGGGCTGATTTGGAATCTCATTCCGTTAGAACTCAATTTTTAGGAGTATCTTCTGGATTTCGAAAGAAATTTGGAAGATATTTCTTTTTGCCGTACCTTTGCACCGTCAAACAAAAACAATAAATGTGATACAATAAACATTAACAATAAAAAAAGAAAGGATAAGATTATGAGT
>CACXAG010000023.1 GCA_902765585.1 uncultured Prevotellaceae bacterium | reverse complement strand
GATGCAAAGGTACGAACTTTTTCCGAACTAACAAACTTTTTCCAAACTTTTTTCACAGTTTGGGCGCACATTTTTTAAAGTCTTGACGCAAATCAAGCAGAAATACGCCTACACATTATATAATATATAGAGACTTGGTTGGCTATGTCTTTTAGAGATTTTAAGGAGTGAAAGACAGTGATGCAAATTACTCGAAACATGAAGAAGCAAAAAAATTGCAAAAAAGAAGGGAAAATGTTTGGTTATATTCATGTTTTTGTATAATTTTGCAGCCAAATTTGAATAAATATACCGAGATGAGAGTCAAGAACGACCGATTGGAAGCACTGAGAATGATCATCTCCAGCCAGGAGTTGGGGAGTCAGGACGAGTTGTTGGAAGCCTTGAAGAAAGAGGGTTTCCGACTTACCCAGGCCACGTTGAGCCGCGACTTAAAACAACTAAAGGTAGCCAAGGCAGCCACAATGCGTGGCAATTACGTCTACGTGCTGCCCAATGAGACGATGTACAAACGCGTGAGCACACCACGGTCGGTGCATGAGATGATGCAAGTGCCCGGTTTTATGAGCATCAACTTTTCGGGCAATATGGGTGTCATCAGGACTCGTCCGGGATATGCCAGCAGCATTGCTTACAATATTGACAACAGTCATATTGACGAAATATTAGGTACGATAGCGGGAGACGATACCATCTTTATTGTTATTCGTCAAGGCATTACGAAAGATGATGTCATTGAGTCACTGAGTAAGGTTGTACCGAACATGAGATAATTATTCCAGTTCATAGTTAAGAGTTCATAGTTAAGATGGAACCAAAAGAAGAAATAGAAGTATTTGTGGCTGGTCCTGAGCATGAGGTCTATGTGGATACCATTCTGCAGACCATTGCCGATGCTGCCAAGGTTCGTGGCACCGGTATTGCCAAGCGTACACACGAATATCTGGCAACAAAGATGAAAGAAGCCAAGGCCGTAATAGCCCTCAGTGGTGACACGTTTGCCGGATTCAGCTATATCGAGACGTGGGGCAACAAACAATACGTCACCACCTCAGGTCTCATTGTCCATCCCGACTTCCGCGGTCTGGGCGTAGCTAAGAAAATCAAGGACATGACATTCTCGTTAGCTCGCACACGCTGGCCACACGCTAAGATTTTCTCATTGACAAGCGGTGCTGCTGTGATGAAGATGAACACCGAGTTAGGCTATCAGCCTGTAACCTTTGCCGACCTGACCGACGACGAGGCCTTTTGGCGCGGTTGTGAGGGATGTGTGAATGTTGACGTGCTGCATCGCACTGGCCGCAAGTACTGCATCTGTACGGCGATGCTTTACGACCCTGAAGAGCACCTGCCCGCAAAGATACCCGAAGAGGTTATCGAGCGCATCAAACAATTAGATGAGAAATAAAACAACGGCTTTACAACAACGAATTAAAACGAATTATACGAATAGATATGAGCAAGAAGAAAGTAGTAGTAGCATTCAGTGGTGGTTTGGACACCAGCTACAATGTGATGTATCTAACCAAGGAGTTAGGTTATGAGGTATATGCCGCCTGTGCCAACACGGGAGGGTTCTCAGCAGAACAGTTGAAGAGGAATGAAGAGAACGCCTACAAACTGGGCGCAGTAAAATACGTAACGCTTGACGTAACACAAGAGTATTATGATAAGTCACTGAAATACATGATTTTCGGCAACGTCCTACGAAATAACTGCTACCCGATATCGGTCAGCAGTGAGCGTATTTTCCAGGCTATTGCCATCGCACGCTACGCCAAGGAGATTGGTGCCGACGCCATTGCCCATGGTTCGACAGGTGCCGGCAACGACCAGATACGTTTCGACATGACCTTCCTCGTGATGGCTCCCGGCGTAGAGATTATCACTCTGACACGCGACCGCAACCTGACACGTAAAGAAGAGGTGGACTACCTGAATGCCAATGGCTACTTCGCCGATTTCACCAAGTTGAAGTATTCGTACAACGTTGGTATCTGGGGCACCAGCATCTGCGGTGGCGAACTGCTTGACCCCACGCAGGGTCTGCCCGAGGAGGCCTACTTGAAGCACGTGACAAACCCAGAGAAGGAGTCGCTGCTGAAGATTCAGTTTGAGAAAGGTGAGATTGTGGCTGTCAACGGCGAGAAGTTCGACAACCATATCAAAGCCATTCAGAAGATTGAAGAAATAGGTGCAAGCTATGCTATCGGTCGTGATGCCAACGTAGGCGACACTATCATTGGTATCAAGGGTCGTGTAGGTTTCGAGGCCGCAGCACCAAAGCTCATCATCGAGGCTCACCGCCTGTTGGAGAAATCAACTCTATCCAAGTGGCAGCAATACTGGAAGGACCAAGTAGCCAACTGGTACGGCATGTTTCTGCACGAGAGTCAGTATCTGGAGCCTGTGATGCCCGATATTGAGGCTATGCTGACTTCTTCTCAGCGTAATGTTACTGGTACCGCCATTCTGAAGCTCCGTCCTTACGGTTTTGAGACGGTGGGCATTGATTCTGTCAACGACCTCACTAAGAGCAAACTGGGCGAATATGGCGAGACACAGACAGGCTGGACAGCCGACGAAGCCAAGGGCTTCATCAAAGTCAGTTCTACCCCGCTGCGCGTTTACTACGGCATACATCCTAACGAAAGGTAAAAGTGAATAGTGAAAAGTGATTAATTTGCTACTGCTATGATAAAAGTAGGTATATTAGGTGCGGCAGGTTATACGGGCGGAGAACTGATTCGCCTGCTACTAAACCACCCCGAAGCTGAGATTATCTTTGCCAACTCGGAGAGCAATGCAGGCAATCTGGTGAGCGATGTGCACGAAGGGCTGATAGGCGATACTGAGTTGAAATTTACCAGCGAGATGCCATTCGAGAATGTTGATGTGGTTTTTTTCTGCTTCGGTCACGGCAAAAGTGAGGCATTCCTCAAAGAGCACACTATCTCTGAGAACGTGAAAATTATCGACCTTGCGCAGGACTTCCGCATAAAGGGTGACCACGACTACGTCTATGGTTTGCCTGAGATCAACAAGGAAGAGATTCAACAGGCCCAACATGTTGCTAACCCCGGCTGTTTTGCCACCTGTATACAAGTAGCATTGCTGCCTGCAGCGCACCTTAATATATTAAAGGAAGATGTTGCCGTCAACGCCATTACGGGGTCAACAGGTGCCGGTCAGAAACCTGGTGCCACTACCCACTTCTCATGGCGCAACAACAATCTGAGCATCTACAAGCCCTTCCAGCACCAGCATATCGCCGAAATCAGGCAGTCGCTGACGCAGGTACAGGGTTACCTCAATGCCGATATAGACTTCATCCCCTATCGCGGTGACTTTGCCCGCGGCATCTTCTGCACGGCTGTCATCCGCACCAAAGCACCCGTCGAGGATATCGTAGAAGCCTACAAAGACTTTTATGCCGATGCTGCATTTACGCACTATACAGACCATAGCATTGACCTTAAGCAGGTGGTAAACACCAACAAGGCCTTGGTACACTGCGAAAAATTCGGTGACAAGCTTCTCGTCACCTCTGCCATCGACAATCTGCTGAAAGGAGCTGTCGGTCAGGCCGTTCAGAACATGAATCTGATGTTCGGCATCGACGAGACCGCCGGACTGAAACTGAAAGCGAGTGCGTTTTAAAACAACGATTTTCACGAATTAAAAGAATCAGACAATATGAAACTATTCGATGTATATCCTTTGTTCGACGTCAACATCGTCAAGGGACAAGGCTGCAAAGTTTGGGACGATAAAGGACAGGAGTATCTGGACATGTATGGCGGTCATGCCGTCATCTCGATAGGTCACTCGCATCCGCATTACATTCAGAAAGTCACAGAGCAGTTGAACCGCATTGGTTTCTACTCCAATTCCGTCATCAACAAGCTACAGGTAGAATTGGCGGAACGCTTAGGCAAGATCTGCGGTTACGACGACTATCAATTGTTCCTGATTAACAGCGGTGCCGAGGCTAACGAGAATGCCTTAAAGCTGGCATCGTTCAAGAATCCTAATGCTACACGCATCCTATCGTGCGAGAAGGCGTTCCACGGACGCACCAGTCTGGCTGTAGAGGTGACACACAACCCGAAGATTATTGCCCCCGTGAACGACAATCACCACGTGCGTTTCCTGCCGCTGAACGACATCGAACCGTGGATCCGTGAGTTGTCACGCGGTGGTGTGGCTGCCGTCATCTTAGAGTGCATCCAAGGTGTCGGTGGCATCCAGATGGCTACACCAAAGTTTGCCCAAGACCTGGCATACGCCTGCAAGCGTTTCGGTGCCACCCTGATTTGTGACGAAATACAATGCGGCTATGGACGTAGCGGAAAATTCTTTGCTCACCAGTGGTTAGGCATCATACCCGACATCATCACCGTGGCCAAGGGCATTGCCAACGGTTTCCCAATGGGTGCCGTGCTGATAAGTCCAGAGTTCCAGCCTGTCTACGGTCAGTTAGGCACTACCTTTGGCGGCAACCACCTGGCCTGTGCGGCAGCATTAGCCGTACTCGATGTCTTTGAGGAGGAAAATCTGGTGGAGAATGCCCGCGTGGTAGGCGACTACCTAATGGAGGGAATCCGTGGCATTGGCAGTTCGCATATCCTGGATGTACGCGGTCGCGGACTAATGATAGGCATCGAACTCGACATGCCGCATAAGATGGTACGTAATCCGCTTATCAAACACGAGCACTGCTTTACAGGCTGTGCCGGTCAGAACATCCTGCGCCTGCTGCCACCTTTGTGTCTAACGAAAGCGGAAGCCGACGATTTCATAGAGAGACTTATCAGGGTCAAGGCTGAAGAAGTATTGATTTAGTAAAGGTAAAAGAGATAAAAGATGAAAATAAGCATCATAGGAGCTGGCGCCATGGGTGGTGCCATCGTAGAAGGCCTCATCAAGGGCGACTACATAAAAAACGAGGATATCTGCGTAGCCGATCCCTCACGACAAATTCGTGACAAGTTTGCCGACATGGGTGTCACGGCAACGCCCAGCAACCAACTGGCAGCACAAGGTGCCGACATTGTGTGTGTCGTCGTAAAGCCCTGGCTTGTTGAACAGGTTCTTTCGGGCATTCGTGATGTCATGGACTACGACCAGCAAACGCTCGTTGTAGTAGCCGCCGGTGTCAAGTCAGAAAACATCAAGGGATGGCTTGAGAAAGACGGGAAGATGATTCCTACATTCCTCTGCATTCCAAACATCGCCATTGCAGAACTACAGTCCATGACTTTCCTTGTGCCTTCAATTGCCACAACACAGCAACATACAGAAACCGTAAAAGCGCTGTTTGATTCTATGGGCAAGACCATCCTGACGGACGAAGGTCACCTGGCAGCAGGTACCACGCTGGCCTCCTGTGGTATTGCATACGCCATGCGCTATATCCGTGCAGCCGCAGAGGGTGGCGTTGAGTTGGGCTTCAAGGCCGACGATGCAAAAGCTATCGTCATGCAAACGATGAAAGGCGCTGTAGAGTTGTTAGAGGCCAGCGGCCTGCACCCAGAGGCTGCCATTGACTTAGTAACGACGCCCGGTGGTGTAACCATCAAGGGGCTGAACGAGATGGAGCATGCTGGCTTCACTTCGGCCGTTATCAGAGGACTAAAGGCAGGAGCGAAATAAGGGAACAGGGAAAAGTGAATAGTGAATAAAAGGATAAAACGATGGACGAACAACTGAAACAAATTGGTGAGCGTTTGCGTGGACTGCGCGACGTGCTTGACATTCCCGTGAACGAGATGGCAGAGACCATCGGTATCAATGTGGAGAAGTATGAAAGAATAGAAAAGGGCGAAGTCGACATTACGATTTCGAACCTGATGAAGATTGCTCGGAAGTACGGAGTATCGACGGAGGAACTGATATTCGCCGAGGCACCCCACATGAAGTCGTACTATGTGACACGCAAGGGTCAGGGCATGAGTATCGAGCGTACGAAAGCTTACAAGTATCAAAGCCTTGTCGGTGGTTTCGTAGGACACAAGGCGGACGTCTTCATCGTCACCGTCGAGCCGAAGCCCGGTGCACGCACTATCTACAAGAATACGCACCCAGGCCAGGAATTCAACATGGTGCTCGAAGGTAAGATGGAGCTCTATATCGGTGGCAAGACCATCGAACTGGAAGAAGGCGACAGCATCTACTTCGACGCCACGAAACCCCACGGCATGCTTGCCATCGGTGACAAAGCCGTTAAGTTCTTAGCATTCACCGTAGAATAAACTAGACATAACATGATAGAGAGATTTTTGAAGCAGACGAAGTTCACGTCTGTAGAAGATTACAACAAAAACCTAGAGTTCATCATCCCCGAGAACTTCAACTTCGCATACGACGTGATGGATGTGTGGGCAGAGGAGAAACCAGAGGGACTAGCCATTCTATGGACGAACGACCAAGGCGAAGAGATACGCACGACCTTTGCAGAACTAAAAAAACAGACGGATCAGGCGGCATCGTATCTGCAGTCACTGGGCATTGGAAAGAATGACCCAGTGATGCTGATTCTGAAGCGCCACTACGAGTGGTGGGTCATCATGCTGGCACTCTGCAAAATTGGTGCCATTGTCATTCCTGCCACACACATGCTGACCAAGCACGATTACGTGTATCGCAATACACGGGCATCGGTGAAGGCCATCATCTGTGCGGACGATGATTATATCACGGGGCAAATCAAGTTAGCCATGTCCGAAAGTCCGACGGTGAAACAATATATCGCGTTAGGTGAGGTAGAAGGGTTTCATAATTGGAGAAAAGAGTGGCAAGAGGCACCGAAGTTCCAGCGTCCAGCCTTCGTCAATGACAACGACGATACCATGCTGATGTACTTCACCAGCGGCACCAGCGGCGAGCCAAAAATGGTAGCACACGACTACCTCTACGCCATGGGACACCTGTCAACGGGTGTCTTCTGGCACAACCTGCATCCGGGTTCGCTCCACCTGACCGTAGCCGACACAGGCTGGGGCAAAGCTGTATGGGGCAAGTTCTATGGCCAGTGGTTTGCCGGTGCAACAGTCTTCGTGTTCGACCATGAGAAATTCAACGCGGACACTCTACTGCGTCAGATGGAGAAATACAAGGTGACGAGCTTCTGCGCTCCCCCAACCATCTACCGTTTCATGATACGCGAAGACTTGTCAAAATATGATTTGAGCAGTCTAGAATACTGTTGTACTGCCGGCGAGGCACTCAATCCCGCTGTCTTCGACAAACTCAAGGAGAAGACTGGCCTCAACATCATGGAGGGCTTTGGCCAGACGGAGACCACCATGACCCTCGGTACCTTCCCCTGGATGACTCCAAAGCCCGGTTCTATGGGCATCCCCAACGCCCAGTACGACATCGACCTGCTGCGTGCCGACGGCACCAGTTGTGAGGATGGTGAGAAGGGCGAAATCGTCATCCGCGTGGGTGACCGCAAACCCATCGGGCTGTTCAAAGAGTACTACCGCGACCATGAGAAAACCCGCGAAGCATGGCATGACGGTTACTATCACACCGGCGACATGGCTTGGCGCGACGAGGACGGCTACTACTGGTTCGAGGGACGTATCGATGACGTCATTAAGTCCAGCGGCTACCGCATTGGTCCGTTTGAGGTAGAATCGGCACTCATGACCCATCCCGCTGTCGTGGAGTGTGCCATCACTGGTGTTCCCGACGACATCCGCGGCATGGTGGTCAAAGCCACCGTCGTACTCGGCAAGGAGTGGAAGGAAAAGGCTGGAGAAGACCTCGTCAAGGAACTACAGCAACACGTCAAGAAGGAAACTGCACCCTACAAATATCCCCGTATTGTCGAATTTGTGGATGAACTGCCGAAGACGATTAGCGGAAAGATCCGCCGTGTAGAAATTCGCAACAAAGACGCAGAGAAGTAGTCATCACGTTAAAAGTTCAAAGTAAGTGGCAGCACACAACGAATTAGGCAAATGGGGCGAGGACCTTGCAGCGGACTACCTGCGACGCAAAGGGTATACCATCGTTGAGCGCGACTGGAAATCCGGCCACCGCGACATAGACATCATTGCATACGATGAGGACGGAACTTTAGTATTCGTTGAGGTGAAGACACGACGAAACCGTTTGTTTGGCGACCCAGAAGATGCTGTGGACTATAGAAAGTTGCAAAGCCTCCAAAGTGCCATGAACCATTACATCAAATACCGTCGCATCGACCGCGAAGTCCGTTTGGACATCATAACCGTTGTAGGCACCATGGGCAAAAAACCCGACATAGAACACATCATAGACGTAGCATTATGAAGAAACATCGTATCGTCATCAAAATAGGTTCCAACGTGCTGACGCGCAAAGACGGCAAATTGCATGTTACACGCGTGTCGTCACTCGTCGACCAGATTGCCAAACTCCGCAGTCACGGTTTCGAAGTGATTCTCGTGTCCTCCGGCGCCGTCGCTTGCGGGCGGCGTGAGTTGACCGTCGACCACAGCCTCGACAGCGTTGAGCAACGCCAGCTCTTCTCCGCCGTGGGACAGGTAAAGCTCGTAGGACTCTACTATGATCTGTTCCGTGAGTTCGGCATCCACGTCGGTCAGGTGCTGACTATGAAGGAGAACTTTGAGCCTGGCGAGCAGTACAGGAACCAGCAGGCCTGCATGAAAGTCATGCTGGAGAATGATGTACTGCCTATTGTCAACGAAAATGACACGGTATCTGTCACCGAGCTGATGTTCACCGATAATGACGAACTCTCGGGCCTTATCGCCCAGATGATGGAAGCCGACACGCTCATTCTGCTCTCGAACATTGACGGCATTTACGACGGTCATCCCGATATGCCCTCATCACACATCATTCCCTCTGTGGAACCGGGTCGTGACCTTTCACAGTATATCAAGGCCGAGAAAAGTGCCTTTGGCCGTGGTGGCATGCACTCGAAATACACCACAGCACAGAAAGTGCAACAGTCCGGCATCCGCGTCATCATCGCCAACGGTGAACGTGAAGGCATCCTAACCGACCTCATTTTAGACAACAAACAAAACGTACCACATACAGAATTCATACCCAATGGAATTAACTGACACCTTCAAGCGAGTGAAAAAAGCTTGTCGCTCGCTTTCCCTGCTCACTGACGAACAGCGTAACACCATTCTTAACGCTGTCGCCGATGCCATTATTGTCGATATGGAACATATCCTGGCCGCCAACGAAAAAGACTTGGCGAAGATGGATCCGAAAAATCCGCTTTACGACCGTTTGCAACTGACCGAGAAACGACTCAAAGACATTGCTGGAGACACGCGGAACGTAGCTTCGCTTCCCTCTCCGCTCGGACATGTCACCAAACAGAAGACACTACCCAATGGACTGCGCCTGCATCGTATCAGCGTACCCTTTGGCGTTATCGGCATGATTTATGAGGCTCGTCCAAATGTCACTTTTGACGTCTTTTCGCTCTGCTTCAAGAGCGGTAACGCCTGTGTACTCAAGGGTGGAAGTGATGCCGACCTCTCCAATCAGGCTGCCGTAGAGCTGATTCATGACGTATTGCAGCGCTTCAATGTCAACCCCGACGTGGTGACGCTGTTGCCGGCTACTCACGATGCAACTGCCCAGATGCTGAATGCCGTGGGCTATATCGATCTCTGCATTCCACGTGGTGGCAGACGACTCATAGACTTCGTTCGCAACACGGCACGTATCCCCGTCATTGAGACAGGAGCCGGCGTCGTCAACACCTATTTCGACAAGAACGGCGACTTGGAGATGGGCAAGCAGATTATCTGTAATGCCAAGACCCGCCGCGTTTCTGTTTGTAATGCGCTGGACTGCCTTATCATTCATGAGAGTCGTCTGGGAGATATCTTCGAACTGGTAAAGCCATTGCTCGACCATAAGGTGATGATCTATGCCGACAGTCCCGCCTACCAACTATTAGACGGTAAGTACCCCGCCATCCTTCTACAACCAGCCACCGCCGACAGCTTCGGAACGGAGTTTATGGACTACAAAATGGCTATCCGAACTGTGACGAGCCTAGACGAAGCATTGGAGCACATCGACTGCTACGGCAGCGGCCATAGTGAAGCCATTATCACACAGGACGAGCAGACAGCCCGTCGTTTCCAACAGCATGTCGATGCCGCTTGTGTCTACTGGAATGCCCCGACGTCATTCACCGACGGCGCTCAGTTTGGTCTGGGTGCAGAGATTGGTATCAGTACCCAGAAACTTGGTCCCCGGGGTCCCATGGCTTTAGAGGAAATTACTACCTACAAGTGGATTATCGAGGGCGAAGGGCAAACTCGCCCATAATCACGTAATAACGTAATAACGAAAATATAAATGAAAACCTTCATCAATGCACAGGATATCGGACCGTTGGAAAAAGCAATGGCCGAAGCATTCGAGATCAAGAACGACCGTTATAAATATCAGCATTTGGGCAAGAACAAGACGCTCATGATGATATTCTTCAACAACAGTCTGCGTACACGTCTCTCGACGCAGAAAGCAGCCATGAACTTAGGCATGAACGTCATCGTGCTCGACGTCAATGCCGGTGCTTGGAAACTCGAGACTGAGCGTGGCGTCATCATGGACGGTGACAAGAGCGAACACCTGCTCGAGGCCATCCCCGTCATGGGCTGCTACTGCGACATCATCGGCGTACGCTCCTTCGCCGGTCTCACCGACCGCGAGTACGACTATGCCGAGACGGTATTACAACAGTTCATCAAGTACTCCGGTCGTCCCGTCTTCGCTATGGAGACCGCCACCGTACACCCCCTGCAGGCCTTTGCCGACCTCATCACCATTGAGGAGTATAAAAAAGTAGAGCGTCCTAAGGTTGTTCTCACCTGGGCCCCCCACTGCCGTGCCCTGCCGCAGGCTGTTCCTAACTCATTTGCCCAGTGGATGAATGCCGCCGATGTAGACTTCGTCATCACCCATCCTGAGGGCTACGAGCTCGATCCGGAATTCATAGGTAATGCACGCGTGGAGTATGACCAGCGGAAAGCCTTCGAGGGGGCCGACTTCATCTATGCCAAGAACTGGTCGAACCCCGGCGTGACGAATCTTGCAGACTACGGCAAGATTACCTCTAAAGACATGTCGTGGACGGTAGACACAGAGCACATGTCATGGACGAACAACGGTAAGTTCATGCACTGTCTGCCCGTCCGCCGCAACCTCATCGTTACCGACGATGTCATCGAGTCACCTAACTCGATTGTCATCCCCGAAGCCGCCAACCGCGAGATTTCCTGTTCTGTCGTTCTCAAGCGCATACTGGAGACCTTGTAATTGGCCAACAGCCACACACTAATAGCTAATAGCCATGATATCCTTTGAATGCGACTACAACAACGGAGCACATCCGAAAGTACTGGAAAACCTCATCAAATATAACTCGTCGAAGCCAACACCCTACGGTTTCGACGAGTTCTCGGAACGTGCCAAGGACTGCATCCGCGAAGCCATTGGCATGCCCGACGCCCAGATATTCTTCCTGACCGGCGGGACGCAGACCAATGCAACGACTATCGACTCAATGCTCTATCAGTATGAGGGTGTCATCTGCGTCGGTTCGGGACACATCAACGTCCATGAAGCCGGTGCGGTAGAGTTTACAGAACACAAGATCATCACCATTCCCGACTTACAGGGCAAGATGGAGGCCAAGAGCCTCAACAAATACTTGGACGACTTCTACCATGACGGGAACCGCGACCATGCCGTCCACCCAGGACTAGTCTATATCACCTTCCCCACAGAGTTAGGTACCATCTATACCGCCCGTGAACTGGATGACATCTATCAGGTCTGTAGGCAATACGATATTCCTTTATATATTGACGGAGCCCGTTTGGGCTATGGTCTGATGGCTGAAGGCTGCGACATCACGCTACCCTATCTGGCCCGCCATTGTGACGTCTTCTATATTGGCGGTACGAAAATCGGCGCCCTGTGCGGCGAGGCTGTGGTCTTCACCAACCGCGAAGCCCACAAGCATTTCTTCAGCATACAAAAGCAGCATGGTGCCGTCATTGCCAAGGGGGCACTCATCGGCCTACAGTTCGAAGCTTTGTTCACTGATGACCTATACTTCACACTTGCCCGTCATGCCATTCGCATGGCTATGCAAATGAAGCAGATATTCCAGGAGAAAGGCTATGAGTTCTGGCTCGACTCTCCCACCAACCAACAGTTTGTCATCCTGCCCGATGCCGAGGTCGACAAACTATCGCAACAGGTAGAGTTCACCCATTGGGGACAGGCAGACGGTCATCGCACCATCTGCCGTTTCGTAACCTCATGGGCTACCACCGAAGAAGAAATCAATCAGTTGCGCGAATTGCTGGTACGCACATAAGTACGATAGCCATAGGCTATAATAACCAGGAAGCACAGCAGCGGCAGTACAAACGAGACATTCACAGCCGGCATACCGAATAGCGTATGCTGGTCGATGATAGCAGCCTGCAGCGGTGGCAGCACGCTACCGCCCAGAATAGCCATGATCAGGCCGGCTGCACCAAACTTGGCATCGTCACCCAGGCCTTGCAAGGCAATGCCGTAAATAGTGGGGAACATCAGCGACATACAGGCCGAAATGGCTACTAGACAGTAGAGCCCGGCACGCCCGTCAATGAAGATGACACCTAACGTCAAGCAAGCCCCAACGACAGCCAATATGCCCAACAGGGCTCCGGCATTGATGAACTTCAGAAAATAGGTGCATATAAAACGGCTCGACACGAAGATAGCCATCGCAACGATATTATACGTCTGCGACATCACCTCTGCTTCCTGTTCTGCCATTCCCTCGTTCATCAGTACACGTGTACCATATTGTATGATGAAGGTCCAGCACATAATCTGCACACCGACATAGAAGAACTGTGCGATGACGCCCTCGCGATAGTAGTCAATACGGACGATGCGCTTCAGTGTAGCCAATGGGTGTACGTCGTGGTTCTGGTCAGCATTATGGGGCATCTTGGTAAACCAGATGACGGCAAACATGATGGCAATGACCGCACCGATGGCGAGATAGGGAGCAATGAGCACACTCAGGTCAGAATCGCGCACGGCACTGAACTCAGCATCGGAAAGCAGGGCACGCTCCTCCGTAGAGGCAGGATTCAGTTTGGCTTGGATGAAGTTCATGGCCACATACATGCCACACAGTGACCCCATGGGGTTGAAACACTGTGCCATGTTCAGGCGGCGCGTTGCCGTCTCCTCGCTTCCCATGGAGAGAATATAGGGATTACACGATGTCTCTAAGAATGACAGACCGCATGTCAGGATAAAGTAAGCCACAAGGAACGGATAGTACATACCCGTCCACGATGCCGGCAGAAACAGCAGGGCCCCTGTGGCATACAGTCCGAGTCCCATCAGTACCCCCGCCTTGTAGGAATATTTGCGGATGAACATAGCTGCAGGGAACGCCATTGCGAAGTAGCCGCCGTAGAAGGCAACCTGCACCAGCGCACCGTCGGTGACGCTCATACGGAATATTTTGGAAAAGGCTTTCACCATAGGGTTGGTGATGTCGTTGGCAAAGCCCCATAAGGCAAAACACAAAGTAACAAGGATAAACGGTACAAGGTAGTTCACACCGTCGCGTGAGAGGATGGACTCTTTCTGTTGATTGTTCATTGTCTGTGTATGGTTTTAGTAGCGGGTGCAAAAGTAGCAAAAAGAATTGAGTAACGGACTGATTTTACATATTTTAATTTTAACGAGTATGACATCAGCCCCTTCAAAGCGTCTTTTATTCAGAATATTAAACAATTAATTTACTTTTGAAGACAATGAAACATTCTTTATTATTGACGGTAGCGGCACTTAGCTTCTGCATGTCGGCAAGCGCCCAATATCCTCAGTTGACAGACGAAGCCAAGCAACTGATAGACAGTCAGAAGGCGCAGTGGAAGGCTCATGCTGACTCGGCGTGGGAGGTTGCATTCCCCATCGTAGTGGAAGAGGCCAAGCAAGGGCGTCCTTACGTACCTTGGGCATCACGTCCCTACGACCTGCGCCAGGCGAAGATTCCCGCATTCCCCGGTGCTGAGGGCGGCGGCATGTTCACTTTCGGCGGTCGTGGCGGCAAGGTGCTTACCGTTACCAACCTGAACGACGACGGTCCTGGCTCATTCCGCTGGGCATGCGAACAGGGCGGTGCCCGCATCGTGGTGTTCAACGTCAGTGGAATCATTCGTCTGAAATCGCCCGTATACGTCCGTGCCCCATATATCACCATTGCTGGCCAGACAGCACCTGGCGAAGGCGTCATCATTGCCGGTGAATCGTTCCAAGTCGACACCCATGATGTCATCGTGCGCCATATGCGTTTCCGCCGCGGCGAGACGCTGGTCACCAACCGCGAGGACTCCTTCGGTGGCAACCCCGTAGGAAACATCATGATTGACCACTGCTCCTGTGAATGGGGATTGGATGAAAATATCTCGTTCTATCGCCACATGTTCGACATGCACGACGGCAAGCCCAACCGCAAGGAGCCGACGGTCAATGTCACCATCCAGAACACCATCAGTGCCAAGGCCCTAGACACATGGAACCATGCCTTTGGCTCGACCATCGGCGGCGAAAACACTACTTTTATGCGCAACTTGTGGGCAGACAATACAGGCCGCAACCCTAGTATCGGCTGGGGCGGTGTCTTTAACTTCGTCAACAATGTTGTCTACAACTGGGTACACCGCACCGCTGACGGTGGCGAGTTTACGACTATGTCGAACTTCATCAACAACTACTACAAGCCCGGTCCGCTGACGGACAAGGACAGCCCCGTCGGTCATCGTATCGTCAAGGCAGAGAGCCGCTCCCAGGGATTGTTCCCCTACAAGCAGTTCGGCCGCGTCTATGCCGTGGGCAATATCATGGAGGGCTATCCTGAGATTACCAAGGACAATTGGAATGGTGGTATACAGACTGCCGACAAGGATGGCGAGATGGATGCCACGGAGCTGGCACTGATGCGTAGCAACGAGCCATTCGTGATGCCTTACTTAAAGGTGATGGGGGCTGAGCAGGCCTTCGACTGGGTACTCTCGAATGCCGGTGCCACCATTCCCTGCCGCGACATCGTTGACCAGCGCATCTGCGAGGAGGTTCGCACAGGAGTGGCCTACTACGTTCCCAACTACGAGAAGGAACTGGCCAAGATAGAGAAAAAGACTGGCGTCAAGCAGCATCCCTACGGCGACATGTGGGGTCTGCACGAGAAGTCACAGAACGAAGAGGGCTTCTTCAAATATCGTCGTCTACCCAACGACTCCTACAAGCAGGGCGTCATCACCGACCCGCGCCAGATGGGCGGCTACCCTGAGTATAAAGCCTGGGAACCTTATAAGGACAGCGACGGTGACGGCATGCCCGACGAGTGGGAAACGCGCTATGGTCTGAACCCCAACGATGCCAGCGATGCCAACGGCGACTGCAACGGCGATGGCTATACTAACATCGAGAAATACATCAACGGCATCGATCCCCAGACCAAGACCGACTGGCGTAACCTGAACAACAACTACGACACCTTGGCTGCTAAGGGCAAACTGATGTAAGCTATGAAGAAGGTCCTCTGCGCAGCAATATTATCGCTGCTTTCTCTCAACATCTCTGCCCAGATTACCCTGAACACGGAAGGCCAGGAACCTCAGTACGTGGAAACCATCAAGGGCCGTGCGCAGAAGATTGTTGACGGTCTCGGTCTCACAGATGCCGCCAAGTCCGAAAACGTCCGCAACATCATTGCCAACCGCTACTTCCTGCTCAACGACATCCACTCGAAGTACGACAAGGGTCAGCAGGCCGAGCGCGACGCCGAACTCTACAAGCACCACTTCGAACTTGTTTCCGCCCTAGCACTCTATCTGACTGACGAGCAGATTGACGCCGTGAAGGACGGCATGACCTACGGTCGCCTGAAGCGCGACTATCAGGCCCAGCTCGACATGATTCCCACACTTACCGACTTCGAAAAACAGCAGGTTCTCGCCTGGCTTAAGGAAGCCCGCGAGTACGCTATGGATGCTGCCGACTCGAAAGGCAAACACTTCTGGTTCGACAAGTACCGCGGCCGTACCAACAACTGGCTCTCCGCCCGCGGCTACGACCTGAAAAAGGAACGCGACAACTGGATGAAACGCATTGAAGAACAAAAAGTAAAACAACCATGAGGAAATTGTTAGCATTTGCTATCATAACTCTATCCATCATTCCATCGGTAGCCCAAAAGTTGCCGATGGATTATTCCTATTGCGGCTATCACCACTCAGAACAGCCCATCCCGTCTGCACAGGTTGTCACCTATGTGCAACCCTCTGAGGAGGGCGATGCTGCACGGTTGCAGGCTGCTATTGACTATGTCAGTACGCAGAAGCCCGACAAACAGACAGGACTGCGCGGTGCCGTGCTGCTTGGCGAGGGTACCTTTGTGCTGAACAGTCCGCTACGCATCCGCACCAGTGGTGTCGTACTGCGTGGCAGCGGTCGTGAAAAGACCGTCCTGCAAAAGACAGGCTACGACCGAGGCTCTCTGATATATATAGAAGGTACGCACGACATCATAGCCAAGGACAGCTTTGATGTTGCCGATGCAAAGGGCGGTGATATGAGCATTACTCTCACCACTCACCACTCACCTCTCACCACTCTATCCCGCCTCGCCATCACCCGTCCCTCCACGCAAGAATGGATTGATGCCCTCGGCTGTTCATCCTTCGGTGGCGGTAAGCGCATGGGCTACTGGGCGTGGCATCCGGGTGATCTTGACCTCGTATGGCATCGCCGCATCATGCCCACCAATGGCGCTGAACTGACCCTCGATGCGCCCATCACTTGCAGCATCGAGCAATGTTATGGTGGTGCCAAGGCCATCGTCTACGAACAGCCTGGGCTCATCAGCGAGTGCGGCATCGAGAACCTCACGTTGGAAAGCGACTACGACCGTGCTCTGCCGATGGACGAAAGCCACTGCTGGGATGGTGTCTATATCTCCGATGCTGAGGATTGCTGGGTGCGTATGGTGAACTTTCGCCACTTTGCTGGTTCAGCAGTGGTCGTTCAGAAGTCGGCACAGCAGGTAACCATCGAGGACTGCCAGTCGCTGCAACCCATATCAGAGATTGGCGGTTTCCGCCGCCGCACCTTCCTGACATTCGGCGAGAAGGTACTTTTCCAGCGCTGCTATTCCGAGCACGGCATCAATGACTTCGCCGTCGGACAGACGGCAGCAGGTCCTAATGCCTTCGTACAGTGCGAGAGCTACGAGTCATTAGGTCCCAGCGGAGCCATCGCGTCATGGGCTCCAGGCATCTTGTTCGACATCGTCAACATCGACGGCAACGACATCTGCTTCAAGAACTGGGAACTGGAGAAATTCGGTGCCGGCTGGAGCACCGCCAACAGCACCCTATGGCAGTCGACGGCCTCGGGACTGTTCTGCTATTCGCCCGACACGCTCAACCGCAACTACTCCATCGGCTGCTGGGGACAGATACAAGGCAATGGCGAATACTCCGAGATGAACGAGCACATCAGGCCTTACTCGCTTTTTGCGTACCAGTTGGAGAAGCGGTTAGGACGCGACGTCAAGGCCCAATGCCGCATTCTGGAGCGCAGCACCAATGCCAGCAGTTCCCCCACCATCGAGGAGGCACAACTCATGGCTGAAGAGGCCCTGAAGCCTCGCACTACCATGCGGCAATGGATAGACTCAGCGGACTTCACTGGCGACGTATCGCCTGGTGTTTCTAGCATTTCTAGAGAGTCTAGAACATCTAGATTATCTAGAGACTCTAGAGTTTCTACGACTCCACCCCACCCCGCCTACTCCTTAGTCAATGGCTGGCTTTGTAAGAACGGCAGCGTGCTCGTCGGCGGCAAGCACCAGACGCCGTGGTGGAACGGGCGCACCACAGATGCCGCTATGGCCAAGGCAAAGCCTGCCCTGACACGCTTTGTACCTGGCTACGAGGGGACGGGAGGCACCGACCGCATTGACAGCGTCATCGCCTACATGGCGCAGAGTCATACGCTGCTGTTCAGCCAGAACTACGGACTTTGGACAGACCGCCGTCGTGACGACCACGAGCGCATCCGCCGCAAGGACGGCGACGCTTGGGCGCCCTTCTACGAGCAGCCCTTCGCCCGCACAGGCCTTGTGCAAGGCGGCAAAACCGCTTTGGCCTGGGATGGTATGTCCAAGTACGACCTAACCCAGCTGAACCGCTGGTACTTCTGGCGCCTACAGCAGTTTGCGCAAAAGACCGCTCCCTTGGGCATACTGCTGAAGAACCAACACTACTTCCAGCACAACATCTTAGAGGCCGGCGCCCACTGGGTAGACTGTCCCTGGCGTACCGCCAACAACATCAACGACACACCGTTCCTGGAGCCAGTCAACTTCACCGGCGACAAGCGCATCTTTACTGCCACCTTGTTCTACGATGTCACAAACTCCACCCTGCGACAACTGCACCGCCAGTATATCCGCCAGTCGTTAGATGCCTTCAAGGGTCAGCCAAACGTCATCCACTCCATTGGCGAGGAGTTCACGGGTCCGCTGCATTTCGTGCAGTTCTGGCTCGACGTCATTGCCGAATGGGAACAGGAGAATGGACACGTGCTGGTAGCCTTGGCCGTCAACAAGGACATGCAGGATAGCATCCTCGCCGACCCCGTACGTTCGAAGGTGGTCGACATCATCGACATCGAACAGTGGTTCTACCATAGCAAGGGCGAGTATGCACCGCCTGGCGGCGTCAACATGGCCCAGCGCCAGTATATGCGCAAGATTCGCACGGGATCAGCCCGCTTCGAGGACGTCTACCGCGCTGTTGCGGAGTACCGCACAAAGTATCCCGACAAGGCCGTTGTCTACTCTGCCCAGAAGCATCCCGAGATGGGCTGGGCAGCGCTGATGGCAGGCGGTTCCTGCGCCAACATCCCCGTCACGGACACCAACTTCCTGAAACACTTATCGCAACTGACACCCCGGCGCGATGGCGACTGCTACCTGCTGACGGGTGCCGACTGCTGGCTCGTCTGCCGCGACAGCGGTGCATCGGCCTATACGCTGACACTCCCGCCAGGCAAGTACACCCTGCACGTCATCGACGGCAAGACGGGCAATATCCGACCACAAAAGACCATTACCGACTCCGTCATTCTCGACAGCGACGGCGTGTTCTGGATAACCAAGAAATAGCACAGACAGCAAAGGGAAAATGCCATATTCGACATTTTTCCTTTTTTTAATACTTTTTTTTGCATCTATTTGCTTTTTTTCTTTTAACTTTGCAAGCGAAAACAAACTACTACACAATACTTAATATTACACTCCTGTATGGCTACTAATAATCTGAAAGCTCGTACACAACGCCTCGTATCACAATTTTGCGCAGGTAACGACAAGGCCTATGCCGAATTGTACGACATGTACGTGCCAATGCTTTACAATTATGGACTGAAACTGACCAGCGACCAAGAACTACTAAAAGACAGCATTCACGACGTTTTCGTCAAGGTCTACGCCAAGCGCGAGGAGAAGAATGCCATCAAGAATTTTTGTTCCTACCTACTTATCTCGCTCAAGAATCGCCTGCTCGACGAGTTCCGCCGGCAGACCTTCTCCACGCCTAACGAGGTGGAATCGTACGAGCACCGCCAAGCCAAGGAAGACGTGGAGCGCGACTACTTGAACGCTGAACGCGAGCAGATGCAGTGTGCACAGGTAGCCCACCTGATGCAGAACCTCACCCGCCGCCAGCGCCAAGCCATCACCCTCTACTATTTGGAAGAGCGCAAGTACGAAGAAATCTGCAAAATCCTGCACATGAACTATCACAGCGTGCGCAACCTCATGCACCGCGGCATGCTGAAACTGCGCGAGGCGGCTATGTAATTTTCTTATACACAATGATGACAACTGCACCCTTGCATCGTCTTTAATACAGAAAAAGACGGAGCAGGTGAAAAGAGCCATTTACACCAAGGTAGAACAGTTTTTGCGCGATGACGACTTCATCCGCTATGTACTGGACAGCAGTCCCGAGAAGGATTCCTATTGGGTGTCCTATGAGACGGCAGCCCCGCTGATTCGTGCCGCCTACCTGAAAGCCTGCGACATCCTGCTCCACCTGGACAACTGCGAACTGCTGACGCCCGAACAAACCCAAGCCCTCAAGCAGCGCATTTTCCGTTCCCTCCACATCGTCGCCAACTGAAAAAACATAACAATATGGAAATCATACAAAGTTTCACCATTGACCACACCCATCTGAAGCCCGGCATCTACGTGTCGCGTGAGGACAAGGGCTTCACGACATTTGACCTGCGCATCACCGAACCCAACAAAGAGCCCGCTGTGGCTCCAGCCGCCATGCACAGCATGGAGCATCTCATGGCCACCTGGTTCCGCAACTCGTCCGTCAAGGACGATGTCGTCTATGTTGGTCCCATGGGCTGTCTCACCGGCATGTATATCATCATGACTAGCACCTATACCGTCGAGGATATCCGCCGCCTTACCATCGAGTGTCTGGAGTGGATACTCACGCAAACGGAGGTTCCCGCCACCACGCCCGAAACCTGCGGCAACTACCTGCTCCACGACCTGCCCATGTGCTTATGGGAATGCCGCCGCTACATGGACCGTCTAAGAAACGACTTCCACTCAGAATACACCAAGCTGCAAGTTACCCTCAACGACGGCAGCGTCTTCGCCGATGCATAGGCGTTCGATAGGCGTTCCCAATGCTTGTTGAGCAGAGAATATCCTCGCTCCATGTAAAATCCGAGCCTTGCACAAGTTGCAGGACTCGGATTTTACTGATTACTCTTACTTCAAAATCTCTAGTTACTTCCCGATGTACTTCAGGATGAGTGTGACAATCTCGTCCTCGGTCTTGCCGTCGGCAGAGATGACGAAGTCATAGTTGTGGGTGTCGTAGCGCGAGGTTTGAGTGTATTTCTTCACATAGTTCTCACGCATCTTGTCCACCTTGTCGATGACCTTGGCTGCCTCCTCAGGCGTCATGTTCTGCTTGGTGGCAACACGGTTTACGCGGAATGGCATCGAAGCCTGGATAAGGATGCTCAGACGGTTGGGGTGCTTACGGAACACGTAGAAACCGCTGCGCCCAGCCACAATGCACGACTCGCTCTCGGCGATGCCCTTCAGGATTTCCTGCTCGGCCTTGAACACCTCATCGGTATCCAACATCTCCGGCTCATCGCCCTCACGCGGGATGTAATAGTTGGTGTACATGACGGAACCCGTCATCTGGCGCTTGAAGTCGGCCCACCAGCCCTGCTTGCGGCCTTTCAACTTCTCGATTTCCTCCACGCTGAGGTGGTACTTCTCCTGCAAGGCCTTGATGAGCGCCTTATCATAAAACGGAACTTCCAGCTTCTCGGCCAGCTTTCTGCCGACGGTTCGACCGCCGCTACCCAGTTCACGATTAATCGTGATGACAAATTTCTCGTTTAAATTCATAGGATATATAGTTTTAGCTTTTTTCGTTGCAAATATACGAAAAAATATCGAAATCCGTAACTTTTCGGGCTTTTTTTTGAAAAAAAAGCTTAGAAGTCGAACGACAGCTGGCCGTCACCCAGCATATTGAAGGTCTTTCGGTGGTAGGGAGTGATGCCGTATTGGCGTATAGCCTCGCGATGTTTCTTGGTGGGATAGCCCTTGTTCGACAGCCAGTCGTACTGCGGATATTGCTGGGCAAGTTCGTCCATGTAGTCGTCGCGGTAGGTCTTGGCCAGGATACTGGCAGCGGCAATGGAGAGATACTTGCCGTCACCCTCACGGTAGGGTTTGAAGCGGTTGCCGTCGACGATGATAGCTTCAGGACGCACCTGCAACTGGTTGAGGGCGCGATGCATAGCCAGGATAGAGGCGTTGAGGATATTGATGCGGTCTATCTCCTCGGGCGTTACCACACCGACGGCCCATGCCACAGCGTCGCGCTGGATGATGTCGCGCAGCAGCTTGCGCCGACGGGCGGTCAGCTGTTTGGAGTCGTTCAGCTCGGCATTCTGGTAGTCTTCGGGGAAGATGACGGCAGCAGCATAGACGCTGCCCGCCAGACAACCGCGTCCCGCCTCGTCGCAGCCCGCCTCAACCTTGCCCGTATAATAATGGTTCAAAAGCATAACTATGAACTGTGAATTATGAACCATCAAAACATCTGGCTGACACGGCGGATGCCGGCCACGAGGACGTCTATCTCTTCCTTGGTGTTATACAAGGCGAACGAGGCACGGACCGTCCCGCTAATGCCTAAGCGCGTCATCAAGGGCTGGGCGCAATGATGTCCCGTGCGCACGGCAATGCCCAGCCGGTCGAGCAGCGTCCCCATGTCCAAATGGTGGATGTTGCCGACGTTGAAACTGACGACAGCATCCTTCTGCACACTGGTACTGGGACCGTAGATATGGATGTCGGGGATGGTCTGCAACTGCTCTAAGCAGTATTGCGTCAGCGCTGTCTCGTGTGCCTCGACATTGTCAAGGCCTACGGAGCAAAGGTAGTCGATGGCGGTAGCCAGACCGTGGGTAGCCACGTAGTCGGGCGTGCCGGCCTCGAACTTAAACGGCAGGCGCTCGAAGGTGGTACGCTCCCATGACACCTTGTCAATCATCTCGCCACCACCCTGATAAGGCGGCAGGCGGTCGAGCCATTCCTCCTTGCCGTAGAGCACGCCGATGCCCGTGGGACCGTACATCTTATGACCACTGAAGGCAAAGAAGTCGCAGTCCATCGCCTGCACGTCGATGCGTATATGAGGAGCGCTCTGAGCGCCATCCACCAGCACGGGGATGCCATGTTCGTGAGCCACCTTGACGATGTCGGCAACGGGATTGACGGTGCCTAAGACATTGCTGACGTGGGCCAGGCTGATGAGTTTGGTGCGTTCCGTCAGGTGTGCTGCGATGGTATCGCAACATAGGAGACCATCGTCGGTGATGGGCAGGTGCTTCACCACGATGCCGCGACGCTCGGCCTGCAACTGCCAGGGCACAATGTTGGAGTGGTGCTCCATGTCGGTGACGATGACCTCGTCGCCCGCCTGCATCAGACTTTCGCAGAACGACGCCGCCACAAGGTTGATGGCCTCGGTGGTTCCACGCGTAAAAATGACTTCCTCGGTCTTGCGGGCATTGATGAACTGGCGCACCTTTTCACGCGCTGCCTCGTGCAGGTCGGTAGCCTGCTGCGACAGGTAGTGAACGCCACGATGCACGTTGGCATTGACGTTCAGGTACTCGTCGCGCATAGCGTCGAGCACGCACAGCGGTTTCTGGGTCGTCGCCGCATTGTCCAGATAGACCAGCGGTTTCTTATACACCTCGCGCTGCAGAATAGGAAAATCTTCCCGTACCTTATTTATATTATACATCCCTTAAATCCGTATCATCCGTTGTTGTTATTTGCAAAGCTTACAGCCATCGCACTTGTTGAGTTCGCCGCGGAAACGCTTCTCTACGAGATAGTGCAGGCGGTCGCGCAGCGGTTCCAGTTCCATCTTGTCGATGACCTCGTTGATGAAGGCGTTCTGCAACAGCGTCTTGGCCTCCTGCAACGAGATGCCTCGCTGCCGCATGTAGAAGAGGGCGGCATCGTTGAGCTGCCCCACCGTCGAGCCGTGCGAGCACTTCACGTCGTCGGCATAAATCTCCAGCATCGGCTGAGTGAACATCCTTGCCTCCTTGGTGGCCGTCAGGTTCTGGTTGGTCATCTGCGACGCAGTCTGCTGTGCCCCGTGCTCTACCAGCACACGTCCGGCAAAGGCACCCGTAGCCTGCTCATCGAGCACGTACTTGTAGAGTTCGTTGGACGTGCAGTGGGGCACCTGATGGACGATGAGCGTATTGTTGTCGACATGCTGCTGCTTGTCGGCGATGACACAGCCATAGCACTGGCACTCGGCACCTTCGCCCGAGAAGGTGAGGTTGAGTTTGTTGCGCGTCGTACCATTGTGGAGCGTGATGACGTTGTGGTTGACGCGGCTGTCGCGCTGCTGGTCGATATAGACATTGCTGACGCGCACGTTCTTGTAGTGCGTCTCCTCTAAGCAGTAGAGGTCCAGCGAGGCATTCTCGCCAACGTAGGCCTCGATGACCTGGGTGGTCAGGAAACGGCGGTCGTCAGCAGCATGGTCGCAGAACAGCATCTTCAGTTCGGCTCCCTCCTCCAGAATGATGAGCACGCGGCGGTTGACCATCAGGTCGACGTCGGCACGCAGGATGTTGATGACCTGGACGGCGCGGTCGACCTTGACATTCTTGGGCACATAGACAAAGAGCCCATCCTGTGCCAGCATCGTGTTGAGGTCGGTGACGGCATCGTGGTCGGCACCTGCCAATTTGTTATAGAGGTGAGAGGTGAGAGCTGAGATGTGAGAGGTATGTTCTTTCAGCGAACCAACGATGACGCCCTCGGGAAGTTTGCCAATGGCATGAGGGATGCTATAGAACATATCGTTGACTACGAAATAGAGGCTCGTCGAGAGGTTGGGCACATCGCAACGGAAGGCCTTGTAGGGGTCGACGGGAATCTGCAGGCGGTTGAGGTTCAATCCGTAGTCGGGAGCAAAGAGCTCGGCGACGTCCGTATATTTGTAACGTTCGACCTTCCGACTGGGGAAACCGTTTTTAGCAAAGCGTTCGAAGACTTCGTCGCGCACGGCATTCATCACGTCGCTGCTGTGCTCGCAGATCATCCCTCGCGCCTGTCCGTACAATTCTATATATTGCTGTTCACTATTCATGTCCGTGTCAGTACATAAAGTCCGATGTCCTTATTCCTCTCCGATTTCTTCCTTAATCCAGTCGTAGCCATGCTCCTGAATCTGCTTGGCCAGTTCGGGACCACCCGTCTTGACGATGCGCCCTTTGTAGAGCACGTGCACAAACTGGGGGCGAATCATCTCCAGCAGGCGGTCGTAGTGGGTGATGACGATGCACGACGTTTCAGGGGTCTGCAACTTGTTGACGCCCTCGGCCACAATACGCATGGCATCGACATCCAGACCAGAGTCCGTCTCGTCGAGGATGCTCAGCTTAGGCTCCAGCATCGCCATCTGGAATATCTCGTTGCGCTTCTTCTCACCGCCGCTGAAGCCCTCGTTGACTGAGCGGTTGGCCAGCTTCGAGTCGAGCTCTACCACCTTGCGCTTCTCACGCATCAGCTTCAGGAACTCGGCGGCATTCATCGGATCCAACCCCTGCGCCTTGCGCTTCTCGTTGATGGCAGCCTTCATGAAGTTGGTCATCGACACACCTGGTATCTCGACAGGATACTGGAAACTCAAAAAGAGTCCCTCATGCGCCCGGTCCTCGGGCTTCATCTCCAACAGGTTCTTGCCGTTAAACCAAGCCTCGCCCTCTGTCACCTCATAGAGCGGGTTACCCACGAGCACGGCACTCAGCGTCGACTTGCCCGAACCGTTAGGACCCATGATGGCATGCGTCTCACCATCGTTGATGACCAGGTTGACACCTTTCAATATCTCCTTTTCGCCTATTCTGGCGTGTAAGTTTCTTACTTCTAACATCTGTTACCTTATTATATTTAGGATGCAAAGGTAGTGCAAATCGAGCGAAACGCAAAGAAAAAAACGGTTTTTCTTCCTTTTTACCCAACTTCTTCGTACCTTTGCAGCATGAATATCAACGAACTCTACCAACTCTATCTGGCGCATCCGTGCATCACGACGGACTCGCGCAACTGTCCCGAGGGCAGTATCTTCCTGGCACTCAAGGGCGCCTCGTTCAATGGAAACCAGTTTGCCGTTCAGGCCCTGAAGCAGGGCTGCGCCTATGCCATCGTAGACGATCCAGCAGTCCTAGAAAATCAAGAAAGTCTAGAAAATCTAGAAAGTCGCCTCATTCTCGTCGATGACTGCCTGCAGACCTACAAGGACCTGGCCCGTGAGCATCGTCGCCAGTTCGATATTCCCGTGATTGGTATCACCGGCACCAACGGCAAGACGACTACCAAGGAACTGATTCGTGCTGTGTTGGCCGAGAGTTATAACGTCATGGCAACGGAGGGCAACTTTAACAACGACGTGGGCGTGCCCAAGACGCTGTTCCGCCTCAACGACAGCCACGATATTGCCGTTGTCGAGATGGGTGCCTCGCATCCTGGCGACATCAAGACACTTGTGGAGACTGCAGAGCCGAATTGCGGACTGATAACCAACGTGGGACGTGCTCATCTGCAAGGCTTTGGCTCGTTCGAAGGCGTATGCAAGACGAAAGGTGAACTGTACGACTTCTTATGTGCTCATGAATGTCCTGTCTTCGTCAATCGTGACAACGAGCATCTCATGCGTATGATTGATGAGAGAAAGATGCGTGGAGGAGCTGAAGCCGACTACTATTTCTATGGCCAAAGCGACAACCCTGACATTCTGATTCATGGCGAGGTTGTTTCCTGTGCGCCCTTCCTGAAGTTCCGCTGGCGTGAGCAGGATGCGGATGCAGGTTATACATCAGAATGGATGGAGGTACAGACGCATCTCATTGGAGCCTATAATCTGGATAACATGTTGGCAGCCATCACGATAGGCTACGTCAATAACATTCCCTTCGACAAGATTAATCATGCTCTCGAGAGTTATGTGCCAACCAACAATCGTTCGCAACTGACGGAGACGGAGAAGAATCACCTCATCGTTGACGCCTATAACGCCAACCCTACTTCAATGAAGGCCGCATTAGACAATTTCCGACTGATGGAGGTATCGCCCAAAATGGCCATTCTGGGTATGATGGGTGAACTGGGCGACGTATCGCAAGAGGAGCACCAAAAGATTATCGCCCTGCTCGAAGAAGCCCATTTCGACGAGGTTTGGCTCGTGGGCGCCGAGTTCCAAAAGGCACAGAGCCGCTTCCGCACCTTCGCCAATGTCGACGAAGTGAAGCAGGCTATCGCCCAAGAGCAGCCCGCTGGTCGTTATATCCTCATCAAGGGCTCGAACAGCACTCATCTCTACGAGCTGCCTACCCTTCTTTAAAAGTCGGTTGCGACCGGCCGCTCGCAATACTACGGCCTCCCGCCCGCATCAATTCGGGCGGGAGGCCGAATTAATTCGGGCTGCAGCCCGAATCCGTTTACCTAGGCACTCCGTCCCTGTTACATCGGCACTAAATCCCTGTTTGCACGGCACTTTCCCCCTTTCTACTACTAAGTGTAAATGTAGCAGGGCTTCTTTCCCCGATTTCTCCCTTTGATTGTCTCAGTCAGCCCATAGTTCCTGAAGGACGCTGAGGCTTTTGAGTTCAGGGAATTGGGGAATGTGGAGACTGTAGTAACGAAGCAGGACGTCGACAATGCGGTTGCGGTCCACGCGGCTAAGACGGTAGAGGTGCATCGTGGGGAAATCCATTCGCATGAGCGTATGGATGCGGCGTGCATCGTCTGGTTGCAGGAAATCGCGGTGGGTAGGAGTCAACAAAGAGAACGTCGCTGCACGCAAGTCGAACACACAACCATCCACGTAGTCGTCGAGATTAGGATAGAACCCCAAGAAGCGGCTCATCCTCATCAGAAAGGTAAGGTGGAAGTTGGCAAAACCTATTTCAACGGTGTCGAGCCATTGGATAGCATCGCTGATATAGGTAAACAACGGCTCGTCACGCTGTTCAGAACGCAAGGCATGATACAGGAATTCGGCCACAAAGAGCGACAGCGCCAATTTCTCCGGTGAAAACGGGATGGACGTCCAAGCCACCAGCAGGCGCGCATCCTTTAATTTCTGCAACTGCACGCGCTGGCGCAGGTCTATCTCCACTTCGAGCAGCGTCATGGGTTGGAAGAATTGCTTCTTCAGTCGCGACCTGGGTGTCTTCGGAAGTGGTACAATACACGACAAGCGCCCCGTCTCTCTTGTATACAAATCGACTATCAGGCGCGTCTCTCCATACTTTAAAGAATGGAGCACGATGGCTTCCGTTTTCACTAACATGCTGCGAAATTACACAAAAGTAACGAATTAAGTGCATTTTTCCTTAAGAAAATTTGTCAGTTTAAGAAAAAAGCAGTACCTTTGCACCCACTTTTGCGCAATCCGGTAATTTCTTGCGCACGGAGGGGTCCCTTCGTCTATCGGTTAGGACGAGAGATTTTCATTCTCTAAAGAGGAGTTCGACTCTCCTAGGGACTACAGGAAGATTAAAGATTAAAAATTAAAAATTATAATTAAATCTGTCATCTGCACAGCCAAGTGCTACTCGCAAGGGGAATGGTGGCAGAGGGCCGAAAGGTCCGCCCAGGGCAGCCCGCAAGCGGCGCAAGACCCACAAGCTTTAAGTTCAACAATTAAACAATTAAACAAAAAAAATGGCAAATCACAAATCATCCCTGAAGAGAATTCGTCAGGACAAGAAAAAGGCTGAGCACAATCATTATTATGCTAAGACCATGCGCAACGCCGTTCGTAAGCTGCGCGCTATGACCAACAAGGAAGAGGCTGCTGCCCTGTACCCCAAAGTACAGAAAATGCTGGACAAGCTGGCTAAGACCAACATCATCCACAAGAACAAGGCTGCCAACCTGAAGTCAAGTCTGGCTCAGCACATCAGTAAGCTGGGATAATACATTTAGACCAAGCATACACGGACTGCAATCCAACACGGGTTGCAGTCCTTTATTTTTATAAAAAATAAACACTTTTCTTTCGTTATTGTGATAAAATATTAGTAATTTTGCACCCTAAAATCGACTACACATTCAAACAATGGCAGAAGAACAAAACAAAGCAAGTAATTATTCCGCGAGTAACATTCAGGTGCTCGAGGGACTGGAGGCCGTACGTAAGCGTCCCGCTATGTACATTGGCGATATCAGTGAGAAAGGTTTGCACCATTTGGTCAACGAGACCGTCGACAACTCCATCGACGAGGCGATGGCGGGCTTTTGCACGCATATTGAAGTAACCATCAACGAAGATAACTCGATAACCGTTCAGGACAACGGACGTGGTATTCCCGTGGACGAGCACGAGAAGATGCACAAGTCGGCCTTGGAGGTCGTGATGACCGTGCTGCATGCCGGTGGTAAGTTCGACAAGGGTTCGTACAAGGTGTCCGGCGGTCTGCACGGCGTGGGAGTATCGTGCGTAAACGCCCTGTCGACACACATGCTGTCGCAGGTGTTCCGCAACGGCCACATCTACCAGCAGGAGTACGAGAAGGGTAAGCCGCTGTACGACGTAAAGATTGTCGGCGATACCGACAAGACCGGTACGCGCCAGCAGTTCTGGCCCGATGCAACCATCTTCACCACGACGGAATACAAATACGACATCATTGCCCGCCGCATGCGCGAGCTCGCCTACCTGAATGCCGGCATCACCATCACGCTGACCGACCTGCGCCCCGACGAGGATGGCAATCTGAAGCAGCCTGAGGTGTTCCACGCCAAGGATGGTCTGAAGGAGTTTGTGCGCTACGTGGACCGTCACCGCACCTCTATTATTGGCGACCCCATCTGTCTGAAGACGGAGAAGGACGGTGTGCCCATCGAGGTGGCTCTGCTCTACAACAGCGACTACAGCGAGAATATCCACTCGTACGTCAATAACATCAACACCATCGAGGGCGGTACCCATCTGACGGGTTTCCGCATCGCCCTGGCCCGTACGCTGAAGAAATATGCCGACGAGGACGACCAGCTGCGCAAGCAGATAGAGAAGGCCAAGATTGAAGTGGCCCAAGACGACTTCCGCGAGGGTCTGACAGCCATCATCAGCGTCAAGGTAGCTGAGCCTCAGTTCGAGGGTCAGACGAAGACCAAGCTGGGCAACTCGGAGGTGAACGGTGCCGTGCAGAAAGCTGTGGGTGAGGCTATGACCAACTACTTAGAGGAGAATCCCAAGGAAGCTCATACCATCTGCGAGAAAGTCATTCTGGCTGCCACGGCACGTATTGCAGCCCGCAAGGCCCGTGAGAGCGTCCAGCGCAAGAATCCCATGACGGGCGGTGGTCTGCCCGGTAAGTTGGCCGACTGTTCCAACAAGGACCCGAAGGAGTGTGAGATCTTCCTCGTCGAGGGTGACTCTGCCGGTGGTTCTGCCAAGTCGGGTCGTGACCGTCACTTCCAGGCTATCCTGCCTCTGCGCGGAAAAATCCTGAACGTCGAAAAAGTGCAGTGGCACCGCGTCTTCGAGTCGGAGTCGGTGATGAACATCATCCAGTCTATCGGCGTCCGCTTTGGCGTGGATGGCGAGGACTCCAAGGAGGCCAATGTCGACAAGCTGCGCTACGACAAGATCATCATCATGACCGATGCCGACGTCGATGGTTCGCACATCGACACCCTCATCATGACACTCTTCTACCGCTTCATGCCGCAGGTCATCCAGGGTGGACACCTGTATATCGCTACGCCGCCGCTCTACAAGTGTACCTACAAGAAGTTCTCGGAGTACTGCTATACCGAGCAGCAGCGCCAGGCCTTCATCGACAAGTACGTAGCTGGCGACGAGAACGCCGCCGCCCTGCATACCCAGCGCTACAAAGGTCTGGGTGAGATGAATCCCGAGCAGTTGTGGGAGACGACGATGAATCCCGAGAACCGTCTGCTGAAACAGGTGACCATCGAGAATGCCGCCGAGGCCGACGAAATCTTCTCCATGCTGATGGGCGACGATGTAGAGCCGCGAAGACAGTTCATCGAGAAGAACGCCACCTACGCCAACATCGACGCATAGAAACGAGTCATGAAACAAAAGCATCTAACAATCATCATGTGGGCAGTAGCACTGGCATTCATTGCCGGTGCTATGCTTTTCTTTGAGAGCGACCAGCTCTGGAAGGTGCAGGAGAAGAACCTCTTCCTCTGTTCCACGTTGTTCCTGAAGGAGCAGCTGGTGGCGCCGGGAGGTCTGCTCACCTGGGTGGGCACGTGGTTCACGCAGTTCCTATACTACCCGTGGTTAGGCGTGCTCCTGCTCTGCGGCTGGTGGTTGCTGATGATGACCATCATCCAGCGAGTCTTCCGCATTCCCGACCGCTGGGCTATCGTGATGCTCATACCCGTCGCCATCCTGTTGCTTAGCAACATGGACCAGGGCTACTGGATCTACGTGCTGAAACTGAGGGGACACTTCTTCGTAACCACCATCGGTACCACAGCCGTAGCAGCCCTCTTGTGGGCCTTCCGCGCCGTAGCGACCAAGGGCGGTGGCCAGTTCTCCATGCTTCGCTCCTTGCCCTTCATGGTCCTGACCTGTGCCTTGGGCTATCCCCTCATGGGCATCTACGGACTGGCAGCCACCCTGCTAATGGGTATCTGGTCGTGGAGGCTGTCGGCCACTCGCACAAGTGCCGTCGTCCATACAGCGGTAGCCCTGCTGAGTGTCGTTGCCGTGCCTTTGTTCTGCTACCGTTTCATCTACTACCAAGTCAATCTGGCCAATATCTTCTGGGCAGAGCTGCCGCTCTTCTTCATCACGGAGGAGTACCACGCCTACTATATACCTTATTATATATTGGCCCTCTACTTTGTCGTCCTGGCTGTGACCTACCGCAAGGACCGCCAGGCAGCCAAGTCTATGAAGAAGCCCTATTACCTGCTGTGTCAGGCTATTATTGCCATCCTGCTGGTGGGCAGCGTCTACACCTTCTGGATGAAGGACGAGAACTACCACCGCGAACTGGCCATGCAGCACCGCATTGCGGAGCTCGACTGGACGGGCGTACTGAAGGAGGCCGCCAAACAGCAGGACGAGCCGACGCGTGCCATCGTGATGATGCGCAACCTCGCCCTTTCACGACTCGGAAGGCAGGGCGACGACATGTTCCTCTACAAGAACGGTTCCAAGGCCTACGCTGCGCCCTTCGGCATGCGCCTGATGCTGGTGGCAGGCCCGCTCATCTACTACCAGTACGGCATGCTGAACTACTGCAACCGCCTGTGCGTGGAGATGGGCGTGGAGTTCGGATTCCGCGCAGAGGACTACCAGTTGCTGGTGAACTGCGCCCTCCTCGAAGGCGACAAGCCGCTGGCACGCAAGTATATCGACATCCTGAAGCAGACCCTGTTCTACAGCGACTGGGCCGAGCAGGCCGAGCTCCTCTTAGGTCATCCCGAACTGATAGCCAAAGATGCTGAACGTGAGCCTATTACCCACATGCTCCACTACGACGATTACCTCGGCGGCGACGGCGGTTACACAGAAAGCTTCCTCATGCGCCGACTGGCCCGAAGCACCTACACCGGCGACCCCGTCTTCCAGGAGCAGGCCCTGCTGGCCACGCTATGGACCAAGGACATCCAGCAGTTCTGGCGTCACTTCAACAACTATATCAACCTCCACCCCCAGGGGCCTATGCCCCGCTACTACCAGGAAGCTGCCTACCTCTACGGCAAGATAACGGAGCAGGTGGATGTGGACAAGATGCCTTTCGACGCCAGCGTCAAGGACAGCTTCGAGCGCTTCATGACCTCGGCAGAAGACTACGAGGACCAGGAAGTGGAGGTATGCCGTCAGGGACTCTATCCCTTCTATGGAGAGACCTATTACTACGACTACTACATGATGAAGAATTTACCAGAATACTAAGGAGTTATGAGCATCAGGAATATAGCTTATATCGTTTTGGGTCTGGCCCTGATGGGCTGTGCAGGACCTTCGGTGCCAACGGTCTTCACCGACTCCAAGGAGCTGCCCAAGATCTATCCCGACTATACCGACGTGACCGTCCCCATCAATATCGCTCCGCTGACTTTTGAGCTGGACGAGCAGGCTGACGAGATGATAGCCCGCTATGCCGTGGGCGGCGAGGAGATAGTGTGTGCCGACAAGGCCCAGCCCGACATGGAGGCCTGGCGCACGCTGACGGAGAAGGCCAAGGGTGGCGCCATCACGGTGGACGTCTATGCCCGCAAGGCCGACCAGTGGACCCACTACAAGCCCTTCAGCATCTACGTGTCGCCGGACAGCATCGACAGTTACCTGAGCTACCGTCTCATCTTCCCTTCGTTCATCAGCTACGAGGCGCTGACCATCAGCCAGCGTTGCCTGGAAAACTACGACGAGAGCGTCATCTACGACAATGTGCTGTGCTCCTTCGAGAAGGACGGACAGTGCATCAACTGTCACAACTACCAGCAGTACAACCCTCAGCGCATGCAGTTCCATGCCCGTCAGAACCATGGCGGCACCGTCATCACGTACGACGGCAAAATGAAGAAGGTGAACATGAAGAGCGACTCCATCCTCTCGGCTGGCGTCTACCCCGCGTGGCACCCTTGGCTGAAGCTGATTGTCTACTCCACCAACAAGACGGCGCAGAAGTTCCACACCACCGCCCACAACAAGATTGAAGTCTACGACTCGCAGAGCGACCTCATCGCCTACGACATAGACCGTGGCGAGGTGACCAACCTGGAGAACGACAGCACCGAGCTGGAGGTGTTCCCCGCCTGGGCTCCCGACGGCAAGACGCTGTACTACTGCAGTGCCCACATCCAGTTGCAGGACTCTGTCCAGAGCGTGAGCACCATGATTCAGAAATACCCCAAAAGAATCAAGTACAACCTCTATCGCAAGAGCTTTGACCCTGAGACGATGACCTTTGGTCCGCGCGAACTGGTCTTTGCTGCCGACAGTCTGGACAAGAGTGCCACGCTGCCGCGTATCTCGCCCGACGGCCGCTACCTGATGTTCACGCTGGCAGAATACGGCGTGTTCCACATCTGGCACCACGATGCCGACCTCTGGCTGCTGGATTTAAGGGAAAAGGGAAAAGTGAATAGTGAAAAATTGGCTGCCGCCCGACCTCTTGAAGAGATCAACTCTCCCGACACGGAGAGCTACCACTCCTGGTCGAGCAACGGCAAGTGGGTGGTCTTCAGCAGTCGCCGCGACGATGGCACCTACACCCGTCCCTTCTTTGCCCATATCGACAAAGACGGACACGGCAGCAAGCCCTTCGAACTGCCCAGCGCCGACCCGGACTATCACCGCCAGTTCATGAAGTGCTACAACATTCCTGAATTCATGCGCGGTCCCGTCACCATCAAGCCGCAGACCTTTGCGGACGTCCTGAAGGGTGATGGCGAGCCTGTGAAATACGTACAACAATTAACAAAGTAATAACATAATCTAAAAACCTATCTAATGGCACTAAGAGACATCTACTTAGACGAAATCAGTCAATGGGACCATGCCCAGTACCTGAAAGAAGGGCTCGTTCTGGCCGAGAACACCAACAACGCAGCCGAACACCCGCATCCCGTCCGCACGAACTTTATCGTGATGGCATTCTGCGAGGAAGGACATGCGCAATACACCATCAACACGCGCAAACTCCACGTGAATCCTGGCGACCTGTTCTTTATTTCTGAGCGCCACGTAGTAGACGACACCGAAGCGTCCACCGACTTCAAATGCCAATACATCCTGGTATCTACGAAATTCTACCACGGATTCGTGCAGAACGTGCAGAACGTGTCGTCGCTGCTGCTCTTCTCCAGAAACAACCCCGTGGTGGCGCTCACGCAGGAAGAGATAGCCGTCTTCCAGAGCTACTACAACCTCATCTGGCAGAAGATGGAGAACCACGAGCACCATTTCCGTACCGACCTGGTGAAGGCCCTGCTGCTGGCTATGTTCTACGACCTGTCGAACGTCATCTGGCGCGTGGGCAAGATGCAGTCGGGCAAGTCGCGTCGCGGCGACACCATCTTCGAGAACTTCATCCGACTCGTGGAGGAGAACTACCGCACGGAGCGGCGCGTCAGCTGGTATGCCGAACAACTGGGCATATCGGGAAAATACCTCTCGGAGGTCATCAAGCACGTCAGCCAGCGCACGCCCAACCAATGGATTGACGACTACGTGGTGCTGGAGATTCGCGTGCAGCTGAAGAATACGACCAAGTCGGTCAGGGAGATAGCCCAAGAACTGAGGTTTGCCAACCAGTCGTTCTTAGGCAAATACTTCAAGGAACACGTAGGCATCAGCCCGACAGAGTTCCGCAAACGGTAAACAGGGGTTTAGGACTGCTGCAACAGGGCGGCCACTTCGCACAGTTCATCGTACCACTCCTGACCAAACCGCCTAATGAGAGGCTCCTTCAGAAACCGGTAGACGGGCATCTGGAGGGCCTTTCCTTTTGCTACGGCATCCCGGCAGACTGCCCAGCGGTGGTAGTTCAGACCAATGAGTCCACGACCGAAATCTTTTTCACGGATGGGATAGAGCGCACAGCTGATGGGCTTGACAAATTGAGAATTGACAAATTGAGATTTTTTGGCTGCCGCCTTCTTTCGGGCGGCTTTTTCGAGGGCGCAGAGGCAGTTGTCGCCGTCGTAGCAGGTGAAGACGCAGTCGCGGCCGTTGACGATGCTGGTCACGAGGTCGCCGTCCTTGTCGGCGTATGCCACGCCCTGTCGGTCGATGACGCTCTGCGCCGATGCCGAGAGGTCTGACCACACGTCGTCCAGCACGTCTTCGATGGCTGCCACTTCGTCAAGGGTCACGGGAGCGCCGGCATCGCCTTCTACGCAGCAGATGCCCTTGCACTTCTCGTAGTCGCAACAGAAGTACTCGGTCAGTATCTCGGAGGAAATCAGCACGCCGCCGACTTCGAGTATGGGAGGAACGGGAGACATGAAAGATGAAAGATGAAAGATGAAAGATGAAAAATTAAAAATTATCAATTATCCATTAGCGAATTCGCGCCTACCACTGGATGGGGGCGATGCCGTGCTGCTGGAGGTAGGCATTGCAGCGCGAGAACTGATGCTGGCCGAACCAGCCGCCGCGGTTGGCGCTGAGCGGCGAGGGGTGGACGCTCTCGAGCACCAGGTTGCGGCTCTTGTCTATCATATACGCCTTGCCCCTGGCATAGCCGCCCCAGAGCATATACACCAGGTGTTCGCGATGGGCAGCCAAGGCCTGGATGGCGGCATCGGTGAACTTCTGCCAGCCCAGGGCCGAGTGGCTGTTGGCCTGATGGGCACGGACGGTGAGCGTGGCGTTCAGCAGCAGCACGCCCTGTTGGGCCCAGCGCGTCAGGTTGCCGGTGGCAGGGATGGGCGTTCCCAGGTCGGCCTGTATCTCCTTAAAAATGTTCTGCAGCGAGGGCGGAAAGGGCACGCCGTCCTGCACCGAGAAGCTCAGCCCGTGGGCCTGCCCGGGTTCGTGATAGGGGTCCTGGCCGATGATGACCACCTTCACCTGGTCGAAGGGACACAGGTTGAAGGCATTGAACACCAGCTTGCCGGGGGGGTAGCAGGTAGTCTGCGTGTACTCCTGGCGCACGGCAGCGGTCAGCTGTCCGAAGTAGGGTTTCGCAAACTCCTCGCCCAGATGTGCCTTCCAACTCTCTTCAATCTGTACGTTCATAGGCGGATTTTTTCGTTTTTGCTTGCAAAGGTAAGATAAAAAATGTATCTTTGCAAACAAATTTGAGTTATTATGCTGTCATTTTTCAAGAAAAAGCCCATCACTGGCTACCCGCGCTCGTTTGCGAGACGCCTCACATGGCGCATCATGCTCAGGATGATTCTCATCATGAGCGTCCCCGCGTTCGTGCTGTTCTGGTTGACCTACGGCATCGTGGCCTTGGGTGTCATGGGCATCAGCGACCGTATATTGAAGGGTGAGAAGGAGGAGGTACGGCGCATCGCGTCCGACCTCTACATGGCATCCACCAATACGGCGGCGTTCATAGAAGACGACCTGAGCAATCCGGACCGTATGTACGACATCATGAACCGGATGCTGAAGCTGAACCCCTACATGCGCAGCTGCGGCATCTACTTCGTCGAGAGCTACTACCCGCAGAAGGGGCGCCTGTTTGCTCCCTACGCCCTGCGTCAGCGCGACAGTACCATCGTCGAGTCGCAGAACGCCATCGACCATGGCAACGACTACGTGAAGGACAAGTGGTTCCAGGATGCCATAGCCAGCGAGAAGGGCTACTGGTCCAAGGCTTTCTTCGACAACGACAGCGCGCGGACGCCACTGGTGTCGTACCTGCTGCCCATCCGCGACAAGAAGCAGCGCACGGTGGCCGTGTTGGGCGTAGACCTCGCGCTGGCGTGGCTGAACGAGAAGATTCAGCCTACCAACACGCATTACAAGAATGACTCCAAAGAATGGGACGCATCGTACGAGTTCTACTACTACATGACGGACAGTGCGGGCACCATCCTGATACACCCGGACACCAAGCGCATCGTCAACGAGAACATCCAGCCCTACATCACCCAGGGACCCGACAAGCATCGGGGCCACCTGACCATCGGCGACAATCGGGAAGACAGGATGGTCATCGACGGCGAAGAGGTACAGGTCTGCTCACAGATGGTGAAATACACCGACTGGACCATAGCCTTCGTGGTGCCCACATTCTATATCCGTCTCTTCGGCTATCAAACCGCTCTCGCTGCTGGCGGCATCGGCCGACCAGGTGGCCAAGGGTAACTTCCAGACGCCGCTGCCCGTCATCAACACCCACGACGAGATTCATCGTCTGCGCGACTCGTTCGGCAACATGCAGCGCTCGCTGGTCGAATATACCGAGGAACTGCGTGCCACCACGGCGCAGAAAGCGTCCATGGAGAGCGAGCTGAAGATAGCCCACGACATCCAGATGTCGATGCTGCCTAAGACGTTCCCGCCCTACCCCGAGCGCCACGACATCGACATCTACGGTTCGCTGAAACCGGCGAAGGGTGTCGGCGGCGACCTCTTCGACTTCTTCATCCGCGACGAGAAGCTGTTCTTCTGCGTGGGTGACGTCAGCGGCAAGGGCGTTCCCGCCTCGCTGTTCATGGCCGTCACCCGTTCGCTGTTCCGCAACATCTCCGCCCACGTGGTTAAGCCGTCGACCATCGTCACCACGCTGAACAATGCGATGACCGAGGGCAACGACACCAATATGTTCGTCACCATCTTCGTGGGCGTGCTCGACCTGCAGACGGGACTGCTGCGCTATTGCAACGGCGGTCACGACGCTCCGCTGCTGATAGGCCGCGGCGTGGGTGAGCTGCCGTGCGACGCCAACCTGCCCATCGGCGTCATGCCCGACTTCACGTTCTCGTCACAGGAGGTGTCCATCGACCCGCAGACCACCATCTTCCTGTTCACCGACGGTCTGAACGAGGCCGAGGACAGCCGCCATGCTCAGTTTGGCGACCTGCGCATCTGGAACGTTGCCAAGCGCCTGCTCTCCGAGAACCGCCACCAGCCCCAGCTGCTCATCGAGGAGATGACGGAGACGGTACAGCGCTTCGTGGGCGATGCCGAGCAGAGCGACGACCTCACCATGCTGGCAATACAGTATAAAGGAAAATAAAACATGGAGCCGATAAATGACTTTTTCGTGTGGCTGAGCGGGATGCTGTGGGGATGGCCGATGATCATCCTGCTGCTGGGAACGCACGTGTTCCTGACCTTCCGCCTGCGCATTCCCCAGCGCAAGCTGCTGACGGGCATCCGGCTGTCGGTGAAGAAAGACCCCGGCGCACCGGGCGACGTCAGCCAGTTCGGCGCCTTGGCCACGGCACTGGCTGCCACCATCGGCACGGGCAACATCGTCGGCGTGGCTACGGCAGTGGCGCTGGGTGGTCCCGGTGCCGTGCTGTGGTGCTGGCTGACGGGCATCTTCGGCATCGCCACGAAGTATGCCGAGGGACTGCTGGCCGTGAAATACCGCGTCAGGGACGAGAACGGACGCACCTTCGGCGGTCCTATGTACGCCCTGGAGCGCGGACTGAACATGAAGTGGCTGGCGCTGCTCTTTGCCGTCTTCACCGCCCTGGCGTCGTTCGGCATCGGCTGCACCGTGCAGGCCAACTCGATAGCGTTGCTGGCCAGCGAGACCTTCGGCGTGCCCACATGGGCGGTGGGTCTGCTGGTGTGTGTGCTCACGGCGTGCGTCATCCTGGGCGGCGTGCGGTCCATCGCCACCGTGTGCATGATACTGGTGCCCTTCATGGCCGTGTTCTACGTCATCGGGTGCATCGTCATCCTCATCATGAACGGCAGCTACGTGTGGCCCGCCATCCAGCTCATCGTCCACGCGGCATTCAGTCCCGAGGCGGCAGGCGGCGGCTTTGTGGGCGCTACGGTGATGATGGCGGCGCGCTACGGTATTGCCCGCGGACTGTTCTCCAATGAGAGCGGCATGGGTTCGGCACCCATCGTGGCGGCGGCAGCACAGACGCGCAACCCCGTGCGCCAGGCGCTGGTCAGCAGCACGGGGACATTTTGGGACACCGTCGTCATCTGCGCCCTGACGGGCATCGTGCTGGTGAGCAGCATCTTAGCCTACCCCGACATCAGCTATGCCGACGGTGCCGCCCTCACCAAGGTGGCATTCTCAAAGATTCCCTACGTGGGTGCGCCGCTGCTGAGCTTCGGCATTCTGACCTTTGCCTTCAGCACCATCCTCGGCTGGAGCTACTATGGCGAGAGTGCCGTCAACTACATCGAGCACCGCCGTTCCAACCGCTTCTACCGCATCCTCTATATCGTGGCGCTCTTCTTCGGCAGCATCATCAGCCTCGACATCATCTGGAACATTGCCGACTGCATGAACGCCCTCATGGCCATTCCCAACCTCATAGCCCTGCTGCTACTGAGCAAGGTCACCGCCCAAGAAACCCGCAAGTACCTCTGGAGCGGCCACCTGGACGACAAAATGGACGAGCCGTAGAACACGAAGAGGACTGACAGCTCCTGTAGTCTGCCAGTCCTCTCGTTGTTGTTTTACTTTCCTTAGAATGGTCCGAATCCCATGCACGAGGTCGTGCCCAGTGCCGTCAGGGCTGCCGTCAGTATCGACACAATCACCTGAATCACAGTCTTCCACTTGTCCTTCTTCATAGCTTTAGTTTTTTAATGGTTAATGTTTAACGGTTATTGGTTAACGGTTATTGGTTATTGGTTAACGGTTATTGGTTCACGGTTAATCTTCCCCCGGGGTGTCGCTCTCACCGCCGTTGTCATCGCCGCCGCCGGAGTTTCCGCCGTTCTCACCGGAGTTGCTGCCGTTCTCACCGGAGTTGCTGCCGCCACCATTCGAACCATTCGTGTCATTCGTGGTCTCGTTGTCCTCGATGTCGCCGCTGTCGCCGCTGGTCACGCGCTTCAGCACGTTGCCGTCCTCGTCCAGGCAGGTGATCT
>CACXAG010000022.1 GCA_902765585.1 uncultured Prevotellaceae bacterium | reverse complement strand
TATCATTGCCGACGTGGCGCCATCCTACAAGAGCGAGGTAGGCCGTCTGTGTCTGCAATGCGGCAGCGACAACATCCGGTTGTGGAATAAGCATACCTGCCCCAAGTGCCAGGGTGAGATGCAACCTACTGGCGAGAAGGAATTCTGGACATAAAAAAGGCCGTTTTTTTATGAGTGGCTTAAATTTATTTGGTTTATCGCTCACTTATTCGTACCTTTGCACCCGTGAAACTGACGAAGAAACGACATATTGCCTCATGGTTGCTATTGGCGGTGTTTGTGCCAATGCTGCTGTTGTCGTCGGTTCACATCCATGAGACTGCTGAGACCATAGGGACGGAATGCGCCGATTGTGTGCATCACAATTGTCACGGCCACATGACGGTGACACCCCATTGGGTGCACGACTGCGTGCTATGCCAGTTCCTCACGTTGCCGTTGCTGGCAGCCGTTATGTTGGCTGTCACGGTATATGTTCATGTATGTAAGAAGAGTTATGCCCAGCCTTTGTGCGGCTATCGTGCCGACAGCTGTGGCGCTATTGTAACCAGGGGACCTCCGACCGTCTGATTCGCACCAGAATTTTACATACATTTATTTATATACCATTAATCTATCACAAAATGAAAGCAAAATACATCGTTTTGCTGCTGTTGTATATATGCACGACAGCGGCAGCACAGGATAATAACAATAAACGTTATCAGAAGGAGGACTCGACGGATATCTTTTTCCGTCATCTGCAACTGAACGAACTGACGGTGACGGGCGTGACGGGCGACACGAAACTGAAACACGCCACAGCGCCCGTGAGCATCGTATCGCCACAGGTGCTCAAGGCCACGGCTTCAACCAACATCATCGATGCCATTGCCCACCAGCCGGGCGTCAGCCAGCTGACTACGGGTGGCAGCATCTCGAAACCCATCATCCGCGGACTGGGCTATAACCGCGTGGTGGTGATGAGCGAAGGCGTGCGCCAGGAGGGTCAGCAATGGGGCGACGAGCACGGCGTGGAGGTAGACGGCAGCAGCGTGAACAGCGTCGAGATACTGAAAGGTCCTGCCTCGCTGATGTACGGCTCTGATGCGATGGCGGGTGTGGTCATTCTGCATGCCCAGCCCACGTTGGCTGAGGGTGAGATGAGGGCTCACGTCAGCTCGGAATATCAGACCAACAACGGACTCTTCTACTATTCGCTACAAATGGCGGGCCATCAGAAAGGGTTTGTGTGGGATGCCCGCTACAGCGACAAGATGGCGCATGCCTACAAGAACAAGTACGACGGTTACGTGCCTGGCTCGCAATTCCGTGAGCGGGCCGGACGGCTGATGCTGGGTGTGAACAAAGCATGGGGACACTCGCGACTTGTGTGGACGGCTTATCACCTGACGCCAAGCATCATCGAGGGAGAGCGTGACCCAGAGACGGGAGAACTCACCTCTAACTACTCACCACTCACCTCTTACAAGAAGTCCCTACCCTTCCAGCAGGTGAAGCACTACAAACTGGTATGGGACAACTCGCTGAACCTCTCGTCAGGCTACCTCAAGGCTATCATCGGCTATCAGCAGAACCGCCGTCAGGAGTACGAGGAGTCCATGGACGAATACGGTCTGTTTCTGAAACTGCACACGCTGACCTACGACCTGCGTTACGTCACTCATGAGTGGAACGGCTGGAAGTTCTCCACAGGCGTCGGTGGCATGTATCAGCAGTCAGACAACAAGGGCGAGGAATACCTGATACCCGACAGCCGCCTCTTTGACTTCGGCCTCTACGCTACCGCCAGCAAGTCGCTTGGCGACCGCTGGACGCTGAATGGTGGTATGCGCTATGACCACCGTCGCCTGCATAGTTACGAACTGATGGAGGATGGCGAACAGCGTTTCACGGATTTCTCGCGTCACTTCAACGGCGTGACGGGTAGCATCGGTGCCGTCTGCAACATCAACGAGCACTTCAACCTGCGCCTGAATCTCGCCCGTGGCTTCCGCACGCCCAACATGAGCGAACTGGCCTCCAACGGTGTGCATGAGGGTTCCTTGCGCTATGAGATAGGAAACCAGAACCTGAAGGCCGAATACAGTCTGCAGGCTGACCTCGGACTCGACTTCACCTCGCGCTACGTCTCGGCACAGCTGGCACTCTTCGCCAACCGCATCGACAACTACATCTTTACCCATCGTGTGGCCGAAGAGATGGAGGAAGGCTATCTCACCTATGTCTATACCCAAGGCGATGCCCGACTGCTGGGCTTCGAGGTTGGTGTGGACTTACACCCCATCCACTCCGTCCATTTCTCCAACACCTTCTCGTATGTCGATGCCCGTCTTACCTCTCACCACTCACCGCTCACCTCTGAGAACAAATACCTCCCCTTCACGCCCGCACCCAAATGGACGTCGGAGCTGAAGTGGGAACTCTTCCATCATGCACATAGCACCGTCAGCCCACACGCCATGCACGAGTACCGCCATGCTCATCCCAAGAGCGGAGTAGCATTCAACAACCTCTACGTCGCCGCGGGTCTCGACAGCTATCTGAAGCAGACACACATCTATCGTGCTGACGACACGGAAACCGAGACGCCCGGCTATGCCCTACTCTCACTCTCCGCAGGTACCGACATCATGTTCCGCAGCAAAAAAATCGCTGAGTTCTACATCACCGCCGACAACCTGCTGAACAAAGCCTACCAGAACCACCTGAGCCGCCTGAAGTATGCCGACGAAAACGTGGTCACCGGTCGTCGTGGTGTCTACAACATGGGCCGCAACATCACCTTCAAAATCGTCGTGCCCATAGCCCTATAACAGGAAAAAGAGGGTGTGTCAAAATAGGCACATCCTCTTTTTTTTTGTTTCAGATGCACATGAATCAGATTGCAAACTATCTTTACCCACCAAATTTTATTTTATTTCTTAGACCCCCAAAAACTCCTTTTTAATCCGCTACATCTGAAACAAATTTTATGTGGCAAATATAAGTGTTTCATTATAAATGGTTTATAACCAAGCACCGGGTTGATTCACATCTGATTCACATCTGTTTCACATTGTAATCTGACACAGATTATGCCGCCCTTACGCCCCACCGTGAACGAGCCGTAACCTCACCCTCGACGACATTACGGCTCACTGCTCACGACATTACGGCTCACCCACGACGAGATTACGGCTCGTATTTTTTAGCCCAAAGAACGTTTTCCCCGCTTATCTTCCAAACTTTTTGGCTCTTTTTTGTTCGTTTCCAAACTTTTTCGTATATTTGCAATCGAATTAACAGTGACAAGTGCCACAGATATCAAAAAAATACAAGCATTATGAACAAAAACGAGAAGTACGTCATCACAATCAATCGCGAGCTGGGTAGCGGCGGACGCACCGTGGGCGAGCTGTTAGCCAAGAAACTGGGTGTGACCTTCTACGACAAGGCCATTATCAAGACCTTGGAGGAAAGGTACAACCTCAACGCACAGGAAATCGAGAAGTTAAGAGACCGTAAGCACAACTGGTGGGATGACTTCAAGCGTATAGCCGGCATCGGCAACGGACTGACCTTCAACGACTACAGTAATGAGGAAATGAGTAGGAAGTTCGATGTGCTAACCACCGAAAACGTGTTTCAGGTTGAGACAGAAATCCTGCAGGAGATAGCCGAGGAAGAGTCGTGCGTCATAGCCGGACGCTGCGGATTCTTCATGTTCCGCAACCACCCCAACCACCTGCGCATCTTCATTCAGGCACCGTTATCGTTCCGTGTGTCGCGACTCATCAACAAACGTCAGATGACTCAGGAAGAGGCTCTCAAGACTATCGAGAAGGTGGACATCATGCGCGAGAACTATGTCAAGAAATTCACTGGCTCGTCGCGTTACGACACCCGCAACTACGACCTCGTCATCAATGCCGAAGGCAAGACCGAGGAGAAGATTGTGCAGCAAATCCTGAACTTCATTGACTAAGTCTGAAACTTAGTGATATAAATAGCGCTTGATACTCATTTGGGGTGTCTTTTCAAAGGGCTCGTCAAAGATTTCCACTTCGTTAATCTTGCTGTAGACGGGAAGTGACTTGTTGCAACATAATGAAGAAAAAGACATAGAAATATTTGGAGGTTATAAAATATTACCTATATTTGCAGCATAAAACAAATAAAACAATAAGATTATGCCAGAGATATTAAGAATGTTTGGGATGAGATTCTTCTTCTATTCACGTTAGCACGAACCAATTCATGTACACGTGAAAGGTGCTGATGGAAAAGCAAAATTCGATATTTTGCCTGAAGGCATTGTGCTAGTCAAGAATGAAGGTCTTAAGCCAAAGGATATTAAAGCTGCTGAGATGGTTCTTGAAGAAAACAAGGAACTTGCGATTGAGAAATGGAATGAATATTTTGGAGGGAGTGTGAAAAATGAAGATTTCTAAGATTTGGTTTGCAGACGACCGCATTTACGGTCTGACAGACGATGGACGTGAACTATGGCAGTCACTTCTCTATTACAGGAGATTGCGTAACGCCACAGACGAGAAGCGTGCCAACTATGAGATAGACGACGAGGGGATACACTGGTATGACCTTGATGAAGATGTCAGCTTTGAGAGTTTTGAGTATGATGACCCAGAGCCGACGGGAATCTCGCGAATTTTCCTGTCGCACCCCGAACTGAATGCTTCTGCAGTAGGCCGTCGTCTTGGCATCAGCCAGAGTTTAATGGCTCAATATATCAATGGTACTAAAAAGCCTTCGAAAGAGCGAGAGCGTCTTATCATGGATGAGATTATCCTTATCAGTCAGGAATTGCAGAAAATTTGTGCATAAAAATTTGCTGAATCTGCTGAAAACTATCGGGAAAACGTTTGGTTTTCTCGATATTTTCTTGAGTGCACAGAACCAACTCTATTGTGTTAAAGCGAAGGTAAAGCGAGAGTAAAGGCTGGCAGAAGAGGTAATCTTGAGGCGCTTTAATGATACAAATAGCGTTTGATGCTCATTTTGGGTGTCTTTTCAAAGGGATCGTCAACGATTTCCACTTCGTTAATCTTACTGTAGACGGGAAGTGACTTGTTGGCGGTGACACGGATGAGGTCGGGAATCTCCGACCTCTTTTCTTGGTCCAGGTCGTCGGGAATCTCCGGATATACGAGCGCCACTAACCTACCCTTTCGCTCCACGACCAGCGACTCGCTGACGTAGGGGCAGCCTGAAAGCACAGCCTCCAGCTCCTCGGGATAGATGTTCTGGCCGGACGAGTTGAGAATCATGGACTTGATGCGACCACGGATGAAGATGTTGTTGGCTTCGTCTATCAAGCCCAGGTCGCCTGTGCGGAACCAGCCGTCGTCCGTAAACGCTGCGGCATTGGCTTCAGGATTCTTGTAGTAGCCGATGGTCAGGTTGGCACCCCGTACCTGTATTTCCCCTGGGACATTCCTTGGGTCATCGGAACAGATGCGAAGGTCGTGGACGGGCTTGCCGCAGGAACCTGGCACGAACTCGGTACACCATTCAAAACCCAGCAGCGGACAGGCCTCGGTCATGCCATAGCCTACGGTATAAGGCAGGCGTATCTTGGTGAAACAGTCCTCTACCTCGGGTTTCAGGGCCGCACCGCCCATGATGAAACCACGCACCTGACCGCCAAAGGCTGCCAGCACTTTTTTGCGGATGAGCTTATAAATCGCCTTGCGGGCCTGGGGGATGACTGTCAGCCATTTCATCTTGTCGAGGGCGGGCTTGATGGAATTGGCATACACCTTCTCCATGACCAGCGGCACCGTGACCACCATATAGGGCTTCACCGTCTGCATGGCTTTCAGCAGCGTCGAGGGCGAGGGCGTCTTACCCAGGAAATAGACCGTCACACCGTCGACATTGGGATGGATGAACTCGATGGCCAGTCCGTACATGTGGGCCATGGGGAGCATAGAGACGATGGTCTCGCCAGGCTGGTTGGGGAAATGGCTGTTGCTGAACGCGTCGGTATCTGAGATGGCGCCGTAGGTGAGCATGACGCCCTTGGGATTGCCAGTCGTTCCAGAGGTATAGTTGATGATGGCCATCTTGTCCATATTATCTGAAGGATAGGAAATATGATTCCTCGATATGCCTCCGGGATGCCGGGACAGGTAGGCCTTCTCACGATTCTCCCAGGCCTTGGCTACCCGCTCGTCGCGATGCCAGAGCATCGAGCGGTCCTTCACATTGATGGCGGCTCTGAGGTTGGGCATCTGCCCGGGACTGAGCTTTTCCCAGATGTCCTTATCCGTAAAGAGCAGCACGCTGTCGGAGTGGTGCGTGAAGGTGGAGATGCCATTGGGGTGGAAATCGGCCAAAAGCGGCACCGCCACACACTCGTTGACATTGATGTCCCAGAACGTCATGGCCCAGCGGGCGCAGTTTCGTGCACAGATGGCTATTTTGCTACGTCGGGTGATGCCAGCCTCGGCAAGAAAAAGCCGGAACTGTTCAATGCTTAGTGCGACATCGGCATAGGTAAAGGCATCGCCCTCGTAGTCGCAGAGCGCTTTCCGGTCCCATTGTTGGCGGATGGTGTCCTCCAGTGTCTTCAGATAGTGTTTCATCGTTATTTCTTCTTTTTCTCCAAAACTTGTGCAAGCCCCACCATCAGTATGCCTCGCGGTATTTGTTCTCGTCCTTGTCGTCGAGCATGGAGAGGTAGGACTGATAACGGCTTGCGGCGATATAGTGGTCCTCGACGGCTTTCAGTACGGCGCAGCCTGGTTCGTGGGTATGGGTACAGTCAGAGAACTTACATTGCTTGGAGAACTGGAAGATCTCCTTGAAATAGCTGGTGAGTTCCTGGCGTTCCATGTCGAACGTGCCAAAGCCCTTGATGCCTGGGGTATCAATGAGCCAACTTTTAGAGGTGAGGGGTGAGAGGTGAGAGGTAAGGGGAATCATTTCGCTGAAAGTGGTGGTATGCATGCCGGTGTTGTGGGCATCGCTGATTTCAGCGGTACGCAGATTGGCGTGAGGCACAAAGCGGTTGATGATTGTCGACTTGCCGACGCCGGAATTGCCGCTGAGCAGGGTAATCTTGCCATCTAACAAGGGGTGCAGGGCGTCCAAGCCCTCGCCATTGATAGCCGAGACGGCAAAACAGGTATAGCCGACGGTTTCGTAGAGCTGAACCATCATTTGCTGGTAGTGCAGTTCGTCAGGAGACAGGAGGTCGGTCTTGTTGAAGACCAGGAATACCGGCACGCGATAGGCTTCTGCCGACGCGAGGAAACGGTCGATGAACGTCGTCGATGTCTCAGGCTTGGTGACGGTGACGACGAGGATAGCCTGGTCGACGTTAGCCGCAAGGATATGACTTTGCTTAGAGAGGTTGATGCTCTTGCGGATGATGTAGTTACGACGGTCTTCTATCTCGGTGATGAAGGCAGTACCCTCGGCATTGACCTTGATGTGGACACGGTCACCGACGGCTACGGGATTGGTACTCCGTATGCCACGCAGACGGAAGTTTCCCTTGATTTTACAATCGACAGTTGGTCCATCGTCCGTCAGGACGGTATACCAACTGCCGGTATTCTTAATGACGAGTCCTTTCACTTTAGACGGTCATGATCTCCTTGTTCTTGGCATCGATGAGCTCGTCCAGCTTCTTGATGTACTTGTCGTGCAGCTTCTGCAGGTCGGCCTCGGCATCCTTCTCGTTGTCCTCGCTCAGACCGTCCTTGATAGCCTTCTTCAGCTTGTCCTTGATGTCGGCACGCACATTACGCACCTCCACCTTGGCCTTCTCGGCAATCTTGTTGCATTGCTTCACCAGGTCGCGGCGGCGCTCCTCGGTAGGCTGCGGAATGCCTAAACGGATGACTTCACCATTATTCTCAGGCGTGATGCCCACATCGGAGTCCATGATGGCCTTCTCGATGTCGCGAATCTGCTTGCGATCCCATGGTTTGATGGCGATGGTGCGAGCATCGGGTGTCGTGACGCTTGCGACTTGGTTGAGGGGCACTTTCTGCCCGTACGACTCTACTCTCACACCACTCAGGATGGCTACGTTCGCACGTCCGGCACGGATGCGGTTGAGCTCTTCTTCGAGGAACATGGCAGCCATTTCCATGCGTTCCTCAGCTCCGGCTAATGTTTGTTTTACGTCTATCATAATGATTGTTTATTGTTATTGTTTATTGTTTATTGTTTATTGTCAAACTGGTAATTCTTCGGACAAAGTTACGAAAAGCTATGGAAAACACAAAATAAAAGATAAAAAAATTTGGAGTTTTTTAATTTTTTGTCTAACTTTGTAGCCTATAAGGCATCAATAACTATACCTTAACGCTATGAATGGATTAATAATAGAACGAATCTTTGACCTGGACCATATCGCGGCATACGTGATAGCGACGCTGCTTATTGCCGTTTTCGTGCTGCTGTTCTACAGTTTTGTCTACCGCTTCCGCGAGGTGGATGCCAAGATACTGGGAGTGAGCCAAAACAGCCGTCTGGCACTGGTGTTGCAGTCCGGAAAGCTACAGCTATGGATCTACAATGGTCCAAGACGGCACTACATGCTGATGGATGGTAACAGCGCCCTCACTTCCGAATGTAACCCCATCGAGTTTGCCGAACGTTTCGAACGCAACGACTTTGAGGAATTGCGCAAAGTCGTCTTCGACATCTACGAAGGGAGCAGGAAGTCAGCATCGTGTATCGTCAGGGGTGCCAAAGAACCGGACGGCCACTATCCATACTACGAGATTACCGTCTCCGTCGCCCGCTATGGAGCGCATGGCGAGATACAGGATCTGTTAGGCATCCAGCGCGACATCACCGACGAGACAAGGCGCAAGGAAAATGTCAACGCGCTGCTGATGCGCTATCATACGGTGTTCAATTCCGCCCTGATAGACATGATTTTCTACGACAAGAACGGCGTGCTGCGCGACATCAACGAAAAGGCCTGTCGGACGTTTGGCATCCGCGACCGCCAGAGCGTGCTGAGTGACGGATTCCTCTTGAAGAACAACCCCATGTTCTGCAACATAGACTTCAATAAACTGGAGAACACGCGCACGTCGTCGATAGTGGACTTCGGCAACTACCAGGACGAAATCTACCAGCTGGACCGTTTCGGACTGCATGGCAAGATGTACTACGAGTCGACCATCAACCCCATACGCAATGCCGAAGGCGAACTGGAAGGCATCTATATGGCAGGACGTAACGTGACGGAAATGGTAGAGTCGTTCCACCGCCAGCAGGACAGCATCAGAGAGCTGCAGCAGGCCACCAAGAACATCAAGGGCTACATCAGCAACATCAACTACGCCCTGCAGGTGAGCGGCGTGCGACTGGTCAACTACTATCCCGCATCCTACACGCTGGACATCTCCAACAACATCAACGAGGCCCAGCTGAAACTGTCACAGCTACGCTGCATCCGCCTGGGTTCTCCTCGTTTCCGCAGGGCCATCTCCAGCGCATTGAACCGAATGGACCATCTGACCACACGCCCCATCAACCTGACCATCGAGACAGAGTTCCGTGACGAGAAAAACCGTCAGATATGGCTGATGTTCAACATGGTGCCCATGAGGGACGACGAAGGACACGTGGAACGCTACTTCGGCATGTGCCGCAACATGACCGACCAGGTGGAGACGGAACAGCATCTGGCTATCGAGACCCAGAAGGCCCAGGAGACAGAATTGCTGAAACAGGCCTTCCTGACCAACATGAGCTACGAGATACGTACCCCGCTGAACACGGTGGTAGGTTTTGCCGAACTCTTCGAAAGCGAGCACGACGAAGCCGACGAGCCGCTGTTTGTCGACGAAATCAGGCGCAACTCCAACGACCTGCTGAATCTGGTCAACGACATCCTATATCTGTCGCGCTTAGATGCTAACATGATAGAGTACAACAAGATGGAGATAGACTTCGCCATGCTCTTCGAGAGCTATTGCCAGATGGGATGGAGTACCGTCAGCCCGGAGGTCAAGACCATCGTCGAGAATCCATACGAGCGACTGCTTGTCGACATCGATAGCGAACACCTGGGTGCTGTCATCCAGAAACTCTGCACCCAGGCTGCCGCTAACACTAACGAGGGCACCATCCGCGCCAAGTATGAATACCGCCACGGCGAGCTGACCATCAGCATTGAGGATACCGGACTGGGCATCGATGCCAAGACGCTGCCGCGCGTCTTCGAGCGTTTCGTGCGCAACGAAAAGGAAGAGTTGTGCGGCACAGGGCTCGACCTGCCTATCGTCCAGGCACTCGTCCAGCAGATGGGCGGCACCATCGAGATGCAGTCAGAGCAGGGCAAGGGCACCACCGCCTGGGTAAGCATTCCCTGCGAAGCCCACGCCATTGAGAAACGTCGCGACATCTATGCTTAACAAAACATCAGAGAACCTATGACTACGTACCTAATATTATTAATAGCAGCATTCGTCTGGCCTCTCCAGCCACTACCCACCATTTTCGGCACCATCATCCTGATAGTGTTCATCGTCATGTTGGTGAACAACCGGCTCATTGTCATGCGTGTCCGCAAACGCATGAACGAGTCGCAGTTTACCGGCAGGATGATGGAACAAGCCGTCAAAATCAGCGAAAACAATGTTGTGCGCTACGTACCACGCGACAAGTACATCTACAACCTCTACGGTCATCTGATTCCCGAAAATGGACTCACCGTCGAGGAGTGGAAGAGCCACGTCCATCCTGACGACTTAGAGCCAACGCTGGCTGCCTTCTACCGCCTCTTAGAAGGGAAGTCGAACAGCGAGGATTTCTTCTACCGCTGGAACTTCGAGTTCGGGAATGGTGAGCCACGCTGGGGATTCCTGCACAATGTCAGCGTAGCCGAATACACCCAGACGGCTGGCACAAAGCGACTCCAGAGTATCATCAGCACCCTGCTCGACGAGACGGAACTACGTCGGCAGGAAGAGGAGGAAGGCGAGCTGACGGACAAGTACAAGCTCATCTTCGAACACTCCATCATCGGTCTGTCGTTCTACAGCCCTGACGGTTGGCTGTTAGACTCCAACAAGATCATGCGCGACATCTGCCACTTCGACAGCGAAGCATACGATGAGCATTTCTACAAAACCAACCTCTTTGACGCCTCGCCCTTCCTGGAGTGCTGCGACCGCCATAACGTACAGGACCTGTGGATTTGTTCAGAGAGTATCATACCAGAGCGCGACATCCAGGACTACCTGGAGATACACCTCCACCCCATTCGCGACGACCTTGGCAAACTGATATATATTGCCGTGGCTGCCCGCAACGTGTCGGAAGAGCGCCAGATGTATCTGCAAGCCAAGCTCAACGACCAGCAGTTGCAGCGCGTCAACGAGGAAATCAAACACTACGAGGAGGAGCTGCGCTACATGATGGACAGCTGCGACATGCTGGCCTGGCGCATTACCCTCGACCGCGACTGCATCGAGTTCTACCAAGGCCTCAGCACCGTCTCCAAGTCGCTCACATTGAAACAGCTGCAGTCTGTCTTTGTCGACCAGGAGAACGCGTTTGTGCGCAGTCTGGAATCCCCGGCCGAAGCCATCAGCAAGCCGCTGTCGTTCCTCGGACAGGTCTATCCCGTCATCAGCGAGAATAGAACCGAACTGCAATGGGTACAGCTCAACAGCATCCCGGAATACGACGAGAAGGGCAACTTGACTGGTAGCTTCGGTGTATTCCGTAACATGTCGAACGTCATGATGAAGCAGGACCAGCTGCGCCGCGAGACAGAACGTGCCAACGACTCTGGCCGTCTGAAGTCCGTATTCCTGGCCAACATGACCCACGAGATTCGCACTCCGCTCAATGCCATCGTGGGCTTCACCGACTTGCTGCCCGTGATTGACTCACCTGACGACAAGCGCGAGATGATACGCCTGATTCACAACAACTGCGACATGCTGCTGCGACTCATCAACGACATCCTGGTACTCTCCAATGTCGATGCCAACGCCATGGAGATCATCGTCAGCGAGGTTGACTTTGCACAAGAGTTCGCCAACACCTGCATCTCGCTGGCACAGCGCGTCCAGGAGCCGGGCGTAGAATTCCAGCAGGTCAACCCCTACGAAAGCCTGAAGACCTATATCGACAGCGGACGCATCCAACAGGTCATCACCAACTTTGTCACCAATGCCGTCAAGTACACCCATCAGGGACACATCCAGGTGGGCTATCGCATAGAGGAGCGCAGCGGCCGTCAGGGACTTTACGTCTACTGCGAGGATACGGGTAGCGGCATTCCCAAGGAGAAACAGGATGCTGTCTTCGAGCGTTTCGTCAAACTCAACGACTTCATTCAGGGAACAGGTCTCGGTCTGTCCATCTGTAAGGCCATCATCGAGAAATGCAACGGCGAGATAGGCGTGGAGAGCGAGGTAGACCAAGGCTCTACGTTCTGGTTCTGGATACCCGCCGACATCATGGAAATAAAAGAAAAGACGACAACGGCATGACATACAAGCAACATTGCGCAAGAAGGTTAATACGAGCCATCGCCCTTGCCTGGGCCATGCTCGTGCCCTGTCTGCCTGCGGCTGCGGAAGGTAGCGACAGCAACATCGTATACAGCGACGAGCATCCACTTGTCTACGAGGATGCCTGGGACTTGTGGCCATACGCATTTCTGAACGAGAACGGCGAACCCGTAGGCTATAACATCGACCTGCTGAAACTGATTTTCAAGGAACTGGACATCCCCTATATCATCAGGCTGAAGCCCACCCAGGATGCGCTGAACGACCTGAAGTCGGGACACTCCCACCTGATGCTGGGCATGGATGCCCACTTCCACAATGACTATGCCAGCTACGGCCAGTCGGTAATCCAGATATTCACCCATAGCGTGCTCCACCAGAAAAGCGAGCCTAATGTCATCAAGACTGTCAACGACCTGGCCAACCACAAGGTCATTGTGCATCAGGGCAGCTTCAGCCACCACCTGATGGAAGAACGCGGATGGGGCACCAACGCCATTCCCTACAATGACATGCAGGATGCCGTCCAGCTGGTACACACCCATGCCAACATGCAGATAGTCTGGAACACGCTGTCGCTGAAGTGGCTCATCTTCAAGCTTCACTACGAGGACGAGCTGGAACTGACACCTGTCAATATCCAGCATGGCGAATACAAGTTCATGTCCAACGACCACCACTTGCTTCATCAACTGGACAGCATCTACACGCAGCTGAATGCCAACGGCCAGCTGCAGGACATACAGAACAAGTGGTTCTATCCCGAGCGCCAAGAGTCGGGCATCCCCTCGTGGATATGGAAGGTCGTTGCCATCACCCTGCTGCTGACGCTGCTCTACCTTATTTATTACATCTTCTACCGCCGCTATGAGCGGAAGATGACGAAGAATGTCAGCAGGACCAACCATACTTTCTCGCTCATCCTGAAGACCAGTCAGGTGCGTATGTGGCTATACGACATTGCATCAAGAACCATTACCAAATACAACGATGACGGACATCTGGCTGCTGAAGGCATATCGCCATCCATCTTCTTCCACGATGTAGTACCTGAAGACTTTGAACTCATCCGCCAGGCACTACAGCAGGCAGAACAGCAGAAAGAGGAGAAACAGACCGTCGAAGTCCATGCCAAGGATGCCAGACGGGGGACAGAGCGCTGGCTGGTCATCCACCTCTCCGTGCTACGCACCGACAAGAACGGAAAGCCTGCCGTCATCATTGGTTCGACAAACGATGTCACGGACGAGCGACTGCGTCAGCAACAGGTCAAGGACACCATGCTCCGTTATCAGGCTATCTTCGAGACTGCGCTGGTCGACACCGTAGCCTACGACGAGCACGGCATCATCACCAACATGAACCAGAAGGCCACCAACGCCTTCGCAGACGGCATCTCCGACATAGTGAAAGCCAAGATAACCTTAAAGGATGTCCTTGGTCTGGACAACGTTACCGTCGACAATATTGAATATACCTACCTGACGCAGATCTACCACGGTCCTGACGACCGTGCTCTGAACCGCTATCTGAAACGTGACGAACTGCTGTACGAACTGCAACTGGTTCCCGTCCGCAACGACGACGGACAATTGCTGGCGGTCTATGGCACAGGACGTGACGTCACGGAGGTAGCCCGTTCCTACAACCAAATTAAGCGACAGATGCAACAACAGCAGCTGGCCAACGATGAATTGAGCAACTACATCCGCAGCATCGACTTCGTGCTGAAGAACGGTGGTGTGCGTATGGTTACCTATTCGCCGGACACCCACACGCTGACCATCTACAGCGAGATAGGCCATGCCCAGTACCAGCTGACGCAGACTCGTGCCTTAGGACTGACAGCCGACGATGCGAAGAAACAGGCCCAGCGCGTCTTCAACAGCATGGACAACCGCACGCAGACTTCTATCCAGACGAACATCAAGACGCTCATCAGGGTGAAGGACCACATACAGTTGCATCTCTATTGGTCATTCATTCCCACAATAGGTGCCGACGGACAGGTCACCGAGTACTTCGGACTATGCCGCGACATCAGCGAGATCAAGGCTACCGAAGAGAACTTGGCACGCGAGACCGCTAAGGCTCAGGAGGTGGAAACCATCAAGAATGCCTTCCTCCGCAACATGAGCTACGAGATACGAACTCCGCTGACCTCGGTGGTGGGCTTTGCCGAACTCTTCGAACAGGAGCATACGGCAGACGACGAGGAATTCTTCATCAACGAAATCAAAGACAACTCCTCACGACTGCTCAACCTCATCAACGACATTCTGTTCCTGTCACGCTTAGATGCACAGATGATAGAGTTCAAGAAGGCTCCCGTCGACATCGCCAAGACGTTTGAGGGCCGTTGCCAGCAGGCATGGGCCGAAGGTCAGCAGCCTGGAGTCAGCTACATTGTAGACTGTCCCTACCACCATCTGGTAGTGGACGTCGACGAGCAGAACCTGGGCATCGTCATCAACCAGATATTGGCCAACGCCGTACAGTACACAACGGAAGGTCAGGTGCGTGCCCGCTTCGACTATACGGGCGAAGACCTGGTGCTGGCGTTCATGGACACAGGCTGCGGCATCAGCGCGGAACAGCAGGAGCACATCTTCGAGCGTTTCAATTCCACCAGTTCCAATGGTACTGGACTCGGACTGAGCATCTGTTATGAAATCATCCGCCAGATGGGTGGTAAGATACGCATCAAGTCGGATGTCGGAAAGGGTACCATCATCTGGGTTACCGTACCGTGCCATTGTACAGAATTAGTCAGAAAATAAGGGAGGAGCCACTATGAGAAAAAGACTGTTATTGACGATTGCCGTTATCTGTTCGCTACTCCCTTCGGCAGCCCGCGACTTCTACGGCTACACCCACGAAGACCCGCTGGTCATCGTATGCGACTGGGACTTCCAACCTTTTGAATTCATCAACTCCAATGGCGAACCTGCCGGATATAATGTGGACGTGCTGAACCTGATTCTCGACCACCTGGAGATTCCTCATCAGTTTGTAATGCGTGAATGGCACGAGGCCACCATGATGTTTGAACGTCGCGAGGCAGACCTGATACATGCCTTGAGCCTCGCCTACAAGATGCGCCCATACGTGCAGACCCGCAAGTACATCAACTATTACAACGTGAAGACGGCACGTCTCAGGAGTACACCACCCCTCAAAAGCATCAACGACCTGACTGAGACGGACACGGTGGTGCTCAAGCGGGATGACTATGCCATGCTGCGACTGCAGGAGATGCCCTACCTGCCCTTTGGCATCGTCTATGAGTCGCCTCGAGAGGGACTGACCGGGGTGCGTAATGGCGCCTTCAAATACTATATCTGGGGAGAGATTCCGCTGACGCGCAAGATTCAGGAACTGAACATCGACAGCCTCGTGCTTGATGACATTGACATTCCCGCCGGCGAGTTGTGCATCATCGGCTATGACAACGACATCATCGACGTCATCGACGACCAGTATACCCGTCTGGAACAGGCTGGCGAATTGCGCAAGATCTACGACAAGTGGTTCCATCCCGAGCGCGTCCACGACGATGCTTCACCCGTCGCCCTGTTCGTCCTCGTGGGCATCGCCATCATCGTGGTGGTAGTCTTCCTGCTGTCACGACTGACACGCGCCCGAGTCAAGTCGACCATCCACAGAAGCAACGACCTGAACCACATGATGACACAGGCTCTGGCCATGGGTGAGTTCTTTGTCGTGGAGTGGGACATCGAGAACAACATCCTCCGCAACAAGTATGGCGATATGCTGCCGCCCGATGGTCTCTCGCCCAAGGAATATCTTGCCAGGATGGAGCCGGAGGAGGCTATGATGCTGCACGACATCAACATCAAGCTGATGACCGGACAGTTGGATCACTCCAACCTCCACCTCAAGTTAAACCGCGGTACTGCCGAACACCCGGACTGGCGTGAATACACGGGTGCAGGAACCTCAGAGAAGATTGACGGTAAGATTCGCTATATCGTCTATAGTGCCAAGGACATCACCCGCGAACGCGAAGAAGAGTATCGCAACCAGATGCTGGGCAGCAAGTACATGAAGATATTCGACACCAACCTCCTCGCCATGTCGTTCTATGGCCCCGACGGTATGCTGATTGACATCAACCAGAAGATGCGAGACCTTGTGGTGCCCGATGAAGAGAGCGAACGCTACTTCCGCACTTTCTCCATGTTCGATGACCCCGGCATCAAGGGCGACTTCGACCCCAACAGTCGTGACGTTTTCCACATCTGCCGCCATGTCTACCTCCCCGCTATCGGCATCGACAAGTATATCGAGACGCGCATCCGTCCCACCTACAACGAAGACCGGCTGGTCTACTACGTGCTCACGGCACGCGAGGTCACCGCCGAGCGCGACATGTATATGAAACAGCGCGAACAGGACCGCATGCTACGCGCCACCCACGACAACATCGACCGCTACGAGCAGCAGTTGCGCTACCTGCTGGAGGAGAGCAACATGTATGTCTGGATCTTCGACATTGAAGCACGCCGTATAGAGTTCTCGCGGACACTACGCAAGCCGGAGTTCAGTGAGACTTTAGAGGAGTACTTCTCCACCATGAATGAGACTTCACGCCAGTCGGCCATCAGCGTCTTCCACGATGCCGTTCTGCAAGGAAAGCCCTTCAACGCCGTCCACTTCTTTGACAGCACACCCGTCGACCAGCAGCCCGTTTGGTACTCCATCAGCGGCATACCTTTACATGAAGCCGACGGCAGTATACGCAAATACTATGGTGCCGTGCGCAACATCACACGCCTGATGGATATTCAGGAGCAGCTGCGACAGGAGACGTCACGCGCCGAAGACTCAGGACGACTGAAGGCCGCCTTCCTGGCGAACATGACGCACGAGATACGCACCCCGCTTAATGCCATCGTGGGCTTCAGCAGTCTGTTACAAATGGTCGACACGGACGAGGAACGCAAGGAGTTCATCCGCATCATCCGCAACAACTGTGACATGCTGCTGCGACTCATCAACGACATTCTGGAGGCATCGAGCATGGGACAGTCATTGGCCATCGAACCCGAGGCTGTCGACCTGTCCAAGGTCTTCGATGACATCTGCCAGACGCTGGCACAGCGCGTCCAGGAGCCAGGTGTGGAATTCCAGAAGGACAACCCCTTGGACATCTGTCCTGCCGTGCTCGACAAGGGCCGTCTGCAACAGGTGCTGACCAACTTTGTCACCAATGCCGTCAAATACACCCACGAGGGCCACATCCGCGTGGGCTACCGCTCGGAGAGGCGCATGGCGGGGGATGTCGAGACGGATGGTTTCTATTTCTATTGTGAGGACACGGGAGCAGGTATTCCCAAGGAGAAACAGGCCTCGGTATTCGAGCGCTTCGTCAAACTCAACGACTTCGTTCAGGGTACCGGACTCGGACTCTCCATCTGTAAGGCTATCATCGAGAAGTGCAACGGACAGATAGGCGTCGAGGGCGAAGTGGGCATTGGCTCCACCTTCTGGTTCTGGATACCAGCAGAACTGAAGGTCTGAGCTGCAGAAAGCACCGCACAACAACGATAGAAAGCACCACCAAACGACATTCGGAGTATCGCACAACAAAACCCGGAGCAAGAAATTTTCCCGCTGTGTAAAAGGAATTTTCTTGCTCCGGGCTTTAAATAGTTCCGCTATGACTTAGAAAAGGAACGCCTTCTCTAACCAGTAACAAAGGATACCAGCCAGATAGCCGGTGAAGGCAATCCACGTAATCTTCTTCATGTACCAGCCGAAGGTAATCTTCTCCAGACCCATGACCACGACACCTGCAGCAGAACCGATGATGAGCATCGAGCCACCCACACCGGCACAGTAGGCCAGCAGCTGCCAGAAGATGCCGTCGATGGCCATAGCACTGGCTGGGTCGGCAACGACGGGATACATGCCCATACAGCCTGCCACGAGAGGCACGTTGTCCACAATGCTGGAGAGCACGCCGATGATACCCGTGATGAGGTAGTAGTTGCCGTCGAAGGCGGTATTAAGACCCTCGCCCAGCATAGTCAGTACACCGATGGTCTCCAAACAGCCCACGGCCATCAGGATGCCGAGGAAGAAGAGGATGGTGTCCATGTCAATGCGCGACAACATCTTCGACACGCGCTTCTGTGTGTTGGTGTTGTTGGCGGTGTCCTCGCAATCCTGGTGGATGCGGACATAGAATATCTCCGTCACCGTCCAAAGCACGCCCAGCACGAGCAGGATGCCTACGAACGGAGGCAGGTGGGTGATGGTCTTGAAGATGGGCACGAAGATGAGTCCGCCCACGCCAAGGAAGAAGATGGCCTTGCGCTGACCTGCCGTCAGGCAGTCGTTCTCCTCTATCACCACGGTATCCTTCTGCGGCACCAGTTCACCCTTCAGCGATAGGCTGAGGATGTAGGCCGGGATGACCATCGACACCAGCGAGGGGATAAAAATCTCGGTGATGACGCCAGCGGCAGTAATGACACCCTTGTTCCACAGCATGATGGTGGTCACGTCGCCGATGGGTGAGAAGGCCCCACCACTATTGGCGGCGATGATGACCAGGGCAGCATAGATGATGCGGTCCTTCTTGTCGGCAACCAGTTTACGCAGAATCATGATCATCACGATACTGGTGGTCAGATTGTCAAGGATGGCCGACAGGATGAACGTCATGAAGGCGATACGCCACAAGAGCGAACGCTTCGACTTGGTCTGCAGCGTGTCGCGCACAAAGTTGAAGCCGCCGTTCTGGTCGACCAGTTCGACGATGGTCATGGCACCCAGCAGGAAGAACAGCGTGGTACCCGTCGAGCCTAAGTGGTGCTCGATGACCTCGGCGACGGCAGAAGCCTTCATGTCGCCCACGGCAGCAGCGATGTAGCTGGCCGGATCAATCATGAACAGCGTCCAAGTTCCCACAAACATCAGCAGCGCGATGGCTGCCTTGTTGATTTTCGTCACTGCCTCAATGGCTATACAGAAATAGCCGATACAGAAGAGGATGACGATGCAAATTGTTAATGTAGACATAGTTGTTAGTTTTGTTTGTTTTGTTATTTCGTTATGACGTTATTACGAGTTACGTTATCACGACATCACATCGTCACCTCGACGGTGTGCTTGCCAGGGGTATAGGGAATGATAGTGCCCTCGACGGGAGAACCGTCAAGCACAACGCTCTTCACGCCCTTCTGCGCGCCATTGGGATGGATGGTAATCTCGTACTCCGCATCGCGGAACTTGCGGTTCACCGTGTAGTCAGTAGCCGTCTCGGGCAGGCATGGGTCAATGCGGATGCCGTCGTAGTCGGGCTTGATGCCGAGGATGAACTCTGATACCGTGTACCACATCCAGGCAGCCGTACCCGTGAGCCACGAGTTCTTACCCTCACCAGGACGGAAGGCATCCTTACCAGCCACCATCTGACAGTTCACGTAAGGCTCCACCTTGTGCAGCGTCTGATATTTCTCTTCCACGTATGAAGGCAGAATCTTGGCATAGTGTGCCCAGGCGTCGTTGCCGCGGCCTGCCAGACACTCGCCGATGATGACCCAAGGATTGTTGTGGCAGAAGATACCAGCATTCTCCTTATAGCCCTCGGGATAAGATGATATCTCACCATATTCATAGATGTATTCCGAGAAAGCAGGATTGTTGAGTACCATACCGTGCTCACACTCAAGGTACTTCTTACAAGAGTCGAGGCTCTTGGCCACTAAGCCGTCCTCGGCACCAATCTCTGCCATCGTACACCAACCTTGCGACTCGATGAAGATCTTGGCCTCGTCGTTCTCGTCAGAACCAATCTTACGTCCGTAGAAGTCGTAGGCACGGAGGTACCATTCACCATCCCAACCATCCTTCTTCACAGCAGCTATCATCGCATTAACGGCCTGCTGCATACGGGCCGCCTCTTTCTCGTAAGCCAAGGCTGAACCTTGGCCTGCTGACAACTTGGCCAGTTTGCGGCAGAGGGCGACATAGTCCTTACCTGTCACGACAAAGAGGCCTGCAATCATCAACGACTCAGCCTTCGTACCCTCAGAGACGTTCTCGGTAGTCTGGAAGCTCTCGTTGGGATCCCACGAGAAGCAGTTCAGGTTCAGACAGTCGTTCCAGTCGGCACGACCAATCAGCGGCAGCAGGTGCGGGCCGAGGTTGTTGATGACATGATTCATCGAAATCTTCAGGTGCTCAAAGAGCGTCACCTCCGTACCAGGCTGGTTGTCGAAAGGCACCATCTCGTCGAGAATGGAGAAATCGCCTGTCTCCTTGATGTATGCCACCGTACCGAAGATGAGCCAGCAGGGGTCGTCGTTGAAGCCACCGCCAATGTCATTGTTACCGCGCTTGGTGAGGGGCTGGTACTGGTGGTAGCAGCCGCCGTCGGGGAACTGCGTAGAGGCGATGTCGATGATGCGCTGACGGGCACGAGGCGGAATCTGATGGACGAAGCCCACGAGGTCCTGGTTGGAGTCGCGGAAGCCCATGCCACGGCCTACGCCGCTCTCGAAGAACGAAGCCGAACGAGAGAAATTGAACGTGACCATACACTGGTACTGGTTCCAGATGTTCACCATGCGGTCGAGCTTGTCGTTGCCTGTGCGTACATTATATATATTAAGGAGGTTATCCCAAAGGGCGCAGAGTTCAGCGAAAGCCTTGTCTACCTTCTCCGTGGTGTCGAGTTCGGCGATGAGGGCGTGAGCCTTATCCTTGTTGATAACCTGTGGTGCAGAGAATTTCTTATTCTGCTCGTTTTCGATGTAGCCCAACAGGAAGACAAAGTCCTTCGACTCGCCTGGCTGCAGGGTGACCTCGATGTAGTGTGAGGCGATGGGGCTCCAGCCGTGGGCGTGGCTGTTACGGGGCTTTCCCTCCATCACGGCCTGTGGGTCGGCAAATTCGTTATACAGTCCCACGAAGGTCTCGCGGTCGGTATCGAAGCCCTGGATGGGGGCGTTGACATGATAGAACGCGTAGTGGTTGCGACGCTCACGATACTCGGTCTTGTGATAAATCGTAGAACCTTCGATTTCGACTTCGCCCGTCGAGAAATTACGCTGGAAATTCTCCATGTCCGTAGCAGCATTCCACAGACACCACTCCTCGAACGAGAACAGCTTCAGCTGCTTCACCTCAGAAGACTCGTTCTTCAAAGTCAGCTTCTGCACCTCGCACCACTTCTTCAGCGGCACGAAGAAGAGCACGCTGGCCTCCACGCCGTTCTCAGGGCTTCCAACCTGGGTTCCACACCGTCTCGCCATCCTTGACATAGAAGTAGCGTCCACCATTGTCCATCGGCACGTTGTTGTAGCGATAGCGGGTGATGCGGCGGAACTTGGCATCCTTGTAGAAGGAGTAGCCGCCCGCCGTATTACTGATGAGTGAGAAAAAGTCCTCGTTGCCTAAGTAGTTAATCCAAGGCCACGGTGTCTGCGGGTCTGTGATGACATACTCGCGGTGCTGGTCATCAAAGTGACCGTAACGTGTCTGCTGTTCCATAGTTTTTATATCTTTTTTAATGTTTTAATCTATATTCGTCAATCATATTCATCAGACGGTCGCTTTTTCCCGTGACCACCTTGCGGCAAAACAGCTTGCCGCTGCCCATGAGCGTGTCGAAGTCGGCTTCGGTAAACACCTTGATTTCTTCGCCATAGTCAATATACGTCAGCGGAGTCAGCAGCTCCAATCCGTCAACGGGTCCTTTCGTCAGAATGCAACTGTCTGCGTATGGGGAGTGAAAGGCAATGGTCTGCCAGATGGTTTCGTTGGGCGAGAAGCTATTCTTGAAATAGTCCACGAAAGCGGGATGCTCCTGACAGAACGCTAACATATACCGTGCAAGGCTGCCCGATATGGCCCACCAGTCGGCCCCCTTGTACAAGTCATACACCATACCGTCGAAACGGATGCGCAAGGGTTTCCTGAATCCTAAGGCGTAGGTAATCATCCTCAGCGAGACCCTGAACTTACTCTTCAGCGTGCCGTAGCGCCACGGATGGTTATTGAGAAAACGGTATTCCTGATAAAGCTTGGTGTCAATGCCGGCATCCGTCATGCACATACCCTGAATAAACTCCTTCCCCCTACCCTGCTCAAAGAAATCCATCATCTGGCTGTTGCTCTTCAGGGGATAGTCCAGTCCGCTCAGCGTGATCAGATAGTCGTAATCCTCGCCTGACGACAAGGCGGCCTCCATCAGCAGTTTCTGGAACTCTACCTGCAGGAAACTGCCCCACATGACATTAATCCTCTTGCTCAGTATGTGGACATGGGGCTGCTCCGCCACAAGCGAGAAGGCCCGCAGGTCGGCCTTGGCATCTATATGCAGGTACTTGCCAGATTCCTCGGGCAGGCTTCGGACCAGCCTTAGGAGGTGCTGCGGGTCTGTATGGGCAGAAATGAGGAATGCAAGCTTCATATAGGTTTTTCTTTCGGCTTTGCAAAAGTAATCTTTTTTTTTGGAAGTTCCAAACAAATATGTTACTTTTGCAGAAAAAATAATACACTCCCTACGATATGAGACTTTTATTCAGGCTTTTCGTCCGCCATCCCTGGTTTTTCATCTACGGACTTGTCAAGTCATTCTTCCTCAAGAAGAAACCCATGACCGACCCCATTGACTTCGTCGTCACCTGGGTGGACGACAGCGACCCGGAGTGGCTCGCCGACAAGCAGAAGTATGAAGGCACGACACGTAACAAGGATGCTGACAAGGACAACGAGGCAGAGCGTTATCGCGACTGGGACCTGTTCCGTTACTGGTTCCGCGCCGTAGAGCGGTACGCCCCGTGGGTCAACAAGGTCTATCTGGTCACCTGCGGCCATGTGCCGTCGTGGCTCAACCGCGACAACCCCAAACTGGTCGTCGTCAGCCACCGCGACTACATGGATGCCAACTACCTGCCGACGTTCAACAGCAACCCTATAGAACTAAACCTTCACCGTATCAAAAGCCTTAGCGAGCATTTCGTGCTCTTCAACGACGACACCTTCCTGACGCAGCCCATACGGCCCGAGGACTACTTCCAAGACGGCAAGCCACTGGTGTGTTCCTTGGCCAACCCGCTGATCAACACACCAGCGAATGAGACCTTCAATCATGTCGTCTTCGGCAACTTAGGTCTTGCCAACGTCTGGAACTGGGAGGAAATCATTGAACAACATCCCGAGAAATGGTTCTTTCACGGCTACGGCAGCCGCCTGATGTATAGCTGGCAGGCCTATCAGCAGCGTTTTCTGACGGGTCTTTACTTCACCCACATGCCGCAGGCTTTCCGCAAAAGCACGTTCGCAAAGGTCTGGCAGTCGTTCCCCGCTGCCCTCGACGAGGCCTGCCGCCACCGCTTCAGGTCGCCCCTCGACCTCAACCACCAGTTGATGACGCTGCAGGCTGTGGCTGACGGCGACTATGTTCCCATGCCCCGACTCTACTACGGCCAATATTATGGCGATGGCTTCATTCCCATGACGGACAATCCGAAGGCGTTCGCCGACTACATCCGTCACCACAGGTTCAAAGTCATCTGCGTCAACGACTCCCCTGCCGTCACGAAAGACAAGTATGAGGACATCCGCAACCACGTGCAGGCAGCGTTTGACGAGATTCTGTCCAACCCATGCTCGTTTGAAAAATAAAATCGTGCTGTAGCAGTTGAAAATGAAATTGCCCGGCGGGCGAAACGAATTTTCAAGCGAAAAATGAAATTGCCCGGCGGGCGAAACGAATTTTCAAGCGAAACTATTGGCCAAACAGTTCCTCAAAGCGGGAATACCTGTGCCAGCCTCCCTGACGGTAGCCATAATACCAGCGGGTGAACTGATAGAACAGGCGCCACGGGAGGTATTTCTTCCTGCGCATGACCTTCTGGCAATGCCTGATGGCGGCCTGCTGCCGGGCTATGATTTCCGCAGGGGCACCGAAGCTTTTGAAGATGGCCAGGTTGTCCTGTAGCGTCCTGTCGTAATGGTCGGCCGTAGCCCCTCCCCGATTGTCGTACAGCGCTACTATCTGCGACGTCTTGCAGAAGGTGCCGCCATTGCTGAGCACACTGATGAAGAACCAGTTGTCGGCACAAAACTTGTATTCCGCAGGATACGGGTACTTCAACTGCGTGGTGCGCCGGATAAAGGTAGAGGTATGGTGGGCGGCGTCAGCTTCAAAATAGCTCACCTCGGGGTAATTCTTGAACCGGTCAATATAATAGTGGTTCACAAAATAGCGGGTGCCGCCGATAATCAGGTCTTCGCCGTGGTCTTCATACTGCGAAAAGGCATTCTCGATGACCTTGGAGCTATAGAAATAGTCTCCGGCATTCCGGAATATAACCCATTCGCCCGTGGCCATCCTTGCGCCCTTCATCATCGCATCATAAATGCCCTGGTCAGGCTCGCTCAACCAGACAATCCTATCAGAATAGGACTTGATGATTTCCACGGTACCGTCCGTGCTGGCACCGTCGACCACCACTACCTCCAGATTCGGGTAGCTCTGACTCAGCGTGTCTTCTATTGTCCGCCCTATTGACTCTGCCCGGTTGTAAACGACGGTAATCACAGACACCTTGGGGTATTGTTCTTTCTTATCCATGATGCATTAATCGAACGGCAAAAGTACGCTTTTTCTTTTGGAACGCCAAACAAATGTGTTACTTTTTGCAGAAAAATAATGGTACTACTGTTTGATATTAACGAAAAAATTACTATATTTGCAGCCAAATAAGCACTTAAGAAACGACTACATTTATGGAAGAGACCGTTCCGATGAAGGTGAAGAAGCCGCGCTTGGAGTGGCTGGATGCCCTCAGGGGCTTTACGATGGTACTGGTGGTGGCCAACCACGTGCTGGGTTTGGGATTCGGCATGTCTAACAAGGTATCGTCATCCATGCAGTTCCTCATCATGTTCCGCATGCCGCTGTTCTTCTTCGTCAGCGGTTTCCTGGCCTACAAGGCCGGACTGCTCTGGAACGGGAAGACGTTCGGCACTTTGCTGTTCAAGAAGATTCGTGTGCAGACCATCCCGACGGTCGTCTTCTTCCTGTTTGGCGCCGCCATCCTGGGGAAGGAGTTCCTGCCTACCATCAGTGAATGGATTGCGCAACCACTGAAGGGCGGTTACTGGTTTACCATCGTGCTGCTCTACATGTTCATCGTCTACTACGTCTTCTGCTTCATCGAATACCACCTGCGCAAGCTCTTCCCGAAGATGCCGTCGTGGTTGCCCATAGTGGTACTGTTCATCATCTCCGCCTGCTGTTACGAGACCTGCTATCAGCCGAAGTATTTCGACTGGGCTTTCGGCTGGCCCAAAGCACCGAACGAGTTTATGAACTACACCAGCTTCAACCAACTGTTCATGTATATGCCCTTCTTCCTCTATGGCAACATAGTGCGCCGCTACTGGGACCAGGCGCAGCGCGTCATGGACAGCAAATGGTTCTACCCCATCATCATCGTGCTGGTCATCTTCGCTGCCTTAGACTCCCTGAGGTGGCACACGCTGCGCATGACATGGGCCATCATTCCGCTGACCCTGGCACGACTGCTGCTGCTGACTATCGTGTTCATGTATTTCCGCCACTACCACCAGTACTTCACCCAGCGCACCGTCGTCGGACGCACCCTGCAGTACATCGGCCGCAGGACACTGGACATCTACCTCATCCACTACCTCTTCCTGCCCAACCTGCCCACCATGGGTTCGTTCTTCAGCCAGTACCGTCACAACTTCGTGCTCGACACTACGCTGTCCATCGTCCTGGCCCTGATGGTCATCGGCTTCAGCTGCATCACGTCGAACATCCTGCGCGTCAGTCCGTTCTTCAAGAAATGGCTCTTCGGCCGAGGGTAGCGCCGTTTTCAGCTGTTGCTGGCAGCAACCAAGCTTTTCACCTCCTCTATCTTGTCGGCATACAACTGGTACAGCAGTTTGCCGTTGCGCTCCATCTGTTCCTTGGAGAATTCGTTATTCCAGATACGCATGCCGCCCGCTGACAGGGACTTGAAACGAGCGTCGTACCACCCTACCTGCAGGCCGCACAACCAGGCACGCATACATATCTCGTCATCGTCAAACTGGAAGGGTGCAAAGCGGAAGTCAATATCATGCAGATACTGGTCGAACAAGTCGCGGCGGAACCACATGGGAGCCCTGTTGACGGCAGGAACAAAGGCGAACGACTTCCCCTCCATTCCCAAGTATGCGCCATGCATCCACTTCTCGGCATCGTCATGCTTGATTCTCAAAGCCCATTTACCGCCCAGGATGGCCATCTTGGGATTTTTCTGGAAATAGCCTATAGCCTCGTCAATCCAACTGGTATCCTCAAAATCATCGTCGTCTTGCAGCAGGGCAATGTATTTGCCGTTAGAGAACCGCATGGCTTTATCGTAGGTACGGTTCTCGTAGAGGTCATTAGCCCTGACCAGGAACTCGTTGGCGCCAGTCAGCGCCTTGGTCAACCGCACGGTATGCTCCATGCTGGAGCCATCGTCAATGACGATAATCTCCAGATTCCCGTATTGGCGCAACTTAGGCAGGATATGACACACTTGCAGGCTTTTATTGTGCGACTGAATGATGACGCTCACCTCCGGCTGGTCATTATAGCCTTTGCTGAGCCATGCCGCATACGACTTCTGCGGAGCAGTCTTCGTCCGCTTTAACAGGGCTAACCTTATTTTCTCTAAAAGCAGTTTCATCGCGTATTTCGTTTTTTTAATCTTTTATTTTTCATCTTTCGTTTTCAATCTTTTGAGGCCAAACTCGACGGCTTCCCTGAAGATGACTGACTTCAGCAGCCAGAGGCTGATGCAATAGCCGAGGGCCACGAAGGCAACTTTCCCGGCAAAGGAAGCATACAGGTTGGTGATGCTCATGGTCAGGACTCCGGCAGCAATGACCAACACCGTTGACAGCGTTACGTATGGGAAGAGGTCCTTCAGCACCTCCATGATGTCCAGCCCAATCTCCTGGCGGGCAAAGAAATGCCAGACGAAGAGCCAGCTGATGTTGATGACGACATAGACCTCTATCATCCTGGTGATGCCGTAAGGGGCAGCAAGCACGGCAGCCCCAAGCTGGAGCAGGCACTGTGCGATGGAGCACCACATGTAGGTGGTGGAATGTCCCCGGGTGATGATGAGGTTACTGAACAGGGCTGAGATAGGGGCAAAGGCTCCGGCTATGCAAAGGACCTGCATCATCCGCGCACTCTCTATCCATTTCTCCGTCAGCAGGATGACGATAAACTCCTTGGCGACCAGTGCCAGTCCGAGCATGGCCGGAAAACTGACAAAGGCCGTAAAGCGCAACAGCTTGCGGAATACCCGCTTCTGGCGCACCGTGTCGCCGTCGGTCTTGGCAAACACGGGCTGAGCAATGGCTCCCACCATGCTGCCCACCAATGTGCTACCCATGTTGTTCCACTTGTTGGCCTGGGTGTAGTTTCCCACCTCACGGGGCGTATAGAGCTTACCCAATAGGATGGGAAAGATGTTGGCATTGATGACGTTGAACATATTGGTGACTATCAGCTTGCTACTGAAGCCTATCATCTCCCTGACGGGCGAGAAGTCGAACTTCAGCGTGGGGCGCCAGCGGGTGAAATAATAGCGCATCAACTGAGCCAGCGACACATAGACCACCGTCTGGATGGCAATGCCCCAGTAGGCAAAGCCCCGCCAGGCCAGGAATACGGCCAGGATGCCTGAGATAATCTGGGTCACAAAAGAACAGACGGCCAACTCTTTCACCATCATGTTTTTGTACATGATAGCTCCCGGCACAATGCCCAGACTGGAGATGAAGAGTCCGATGAAGATAAAGCGCGCCAGCGGCACCAGTTCTGGAATGCCGTAGAAACGGGCTATCAGGGGTGCACTGAAGAACAGCACGACATAAAGCAGGAAGCCAACAGAGACATTTGTCCAAAACACCGCATTAAAGTCTCGCTGGGTGGCGTCCTTTTTCCGGATGAGTGCCGAGATGAATCCCCCCTCCTGCAGCGAGCCTGCCAAGGCAGAGAATACCGTCAGCATGCCCACCATACCGTAGTCCGACTGGGACAGCAGACGGGCCAGGAATATGCCGAACACGAGGTTCAGCAACTGTTGGACGCCATTGCTCAGTCCGCCCCAAAACAGCCCCTTCGCCGTCTTCTCCTTGAGATTCTCCTTCATTACAATTTTTCAATGCATTCGCGGAGCGATTCTTCCCAGTAAGGTACTTCGATGCCGTAGACCTGCTTGATTTTCGTCTTGTCGAGCACGGAATAGTGCGGGCGGGCCGCCGGTGTGGGATATTCCGAGGTATGCAGCGGGCGGACATGGCAAGTGGTGATGCCGGCGATGCGGTGGATGGCCTTGGTGAAGTCATACCACGAGATGACGCCCTCGTTGCTGAAGTGGTAGATGCCGGGCTGGATGCCCTTATTGATGGCAGTCATGATGGCGACGGCCAGGTCGCGGGCGTAGGTGGGCGTGCCTATCTGGTCGAAGATGACGCCCAACTCCGGACGCTCGTTGCCCAGACGTATCATGGTCTTGACGAAGTTATTGCCGAAG
>CACXAG010000021.1 GCA_902765585.1 uncultured Prevotellaceae bacterium | reverse complement strand
AAGTTGGCTGCCTATCAGACCTTATACGAGTGTCTGATGACTGTTGCCAAGCTGTTGGCTCCATTTGCTCCGTTCTTTGCCGACCAGCTGTATAAAGACCTTGGTGGCGCTTTGGATAGCGTGCATCTGGATAAATTCCCCGAATTCAACGCCGCTCTCGTCAATAAAGACCTTGAAGAGCGTATGGATATTGCTCAGCGCATTACCACCATTGTACTGTCACTGCGTAAGAAGGAAGGCATTGCCGTGAAGCAGCCTCTGCAGACGCTGATGATTCCTCCCGTTGACCAGGCTCAGCGCGAAGCCATCGAGACCGTCAAGCAGATTTTCCTGCAAGAAGTGAATGTGAAGGAGGTGAAGTTCGTTGAAGGTGCCGGTATTCTGGTGAAGAAGGTGAAGTGTAACTTCCGCACGATGGGTAAGAAGTTCGGCAAGGATATGAAGGCCGTAGCTGCTGCTGTTGCTGAGATGACGCAGGAGCAGATTGCTGAACTGGAGACCAACGGCAAACTGCAACTGGGTAGCTATGAGATTCTGGCTGAGGACGTTGAAATCATCAGCGAGGATATTCCTGGCTGGCTGGTAGGCAATGATGGCAACCTGACTGTCGCCCTTGATATCACCCTGACCAATGAGCTGCGTGCCGAGGGTATGGCGCGTACGCTGGTGAACCGCATCCAGAACATGCGTAAGAAGAGCGGACTGGAAATCACCGACCATATCCGCGTGAGCATCGAACCCAACGAGGCATCCACGAAGGCTGTCGAGACGAAGGCTGTCGAGGCCTTTGGCGACTATATTGCCCGTCAGGTGCTGGCTGACGACTTGAAGTTGGAGGCCAACGATGGTCAGACGGTGGAATTTGATGACTTTAATCTGAATATCAAAATAACTAAAATCTAAAATAATATGGCAGATAAAACACGTTATACGGACGAAGAATTAGAAGAGTTCCGTGAGATCATCAACGAAAAGTTGGCACTGGCCAAGCGCGACTATGACCAGATGATGAGTGCTCTGATGAACAAAGACTCTAACGATGTCGATGATACGTCACCTACGTACAAGGCATTGGAAGAGGGTAGTGTTGCCCAGTCCAAGGAAGAGCTTATCCAGATGGCATCGCGTCAGCAGAAGTTCATTCAGGGTCTGAAGGGAGCCTTGGTACGCATTGAGAACAAGACATACGGCATAGACCGTATCACGGGCAAGCTGATTCCCAAGGAGCGTCTGCGTGCAGTACCTCATGCTACGCTTAGCGTGGAGTCGAAGATGGCAGGTAAGAAGTAATAGATGACACAGAAAAAAGATATTCAACAACGGGGATGGCTGGCCGCTATGGTGGTGGTGGCCATTCTCGTTATTGACCAACTCATCAAGATCTGGGTGAAAACCCACATGACGCTGCACGAGCAGATAGAAATCTTCAGCTGGTTTAAGATCGTGTTCATTGAGAACAACGGTATGGCATACGGCATGGAGATTGGTTCCAAGATGGTACTGAGTATTTTCCGTATCGTGGCCATCGGCTTCCTGTCCTATTATATGGTGCAGATGGTTAGGCGACAGGCCCGTTGGGGATATATCGTTTGTCTGGCCATGGTGCTGGCAGGAGCTGCGGGAAACATCTTCGACTCGATGTTCTATGGACTCATATTCAACGGTAGCTCAGAGTTTTATGCCAGTTACTTCGTGCCTTTTGGAACGGGCTATGCTCCCTTTCTGATGGGTAAGGTGGTCGACATGTTCTACTTCCCGCTCATTGTCACCACATGGCCAGACTGGGTGCCTATGGTGGGTGGACAGCCTTATGTGTTCTTCTCGCCCATCTTCAACTTTGCCGACTCTGCCATCTCTGTGGGTGTCGTGCTGCTGCTACTCTTCTATCGCAAGGAAATCAGTGAGATAACCTTTACCAAGGAAGATAAGAAGCAAAGTCATGAAGTATAGCGTCTATTTTCTTTTCACCTTGCTGCTGCTGACAGCTTGTAAGCCTAAAGTCCCTAAGGAGTATATCCAGCCTGGGGACATGGAGGATATTCTATATGAATATCATTTGACTCAGGCTATGGCTAAGCAGGCCGGTGGCGATCAGGTGGAATTTAATAAGACGAAGTACTTTACGGCCGTGCTGAAAAAACATGATGTGACGCAGGCTGATTTTGACTCTTCTCTGGTGTATTACTATTCTCATCTGGAACGCTTGAAGGATATCTACACGAACGTCAATGAGCGTCTGGATGATGATGCCAAGATGCTGGGTGCTTCCGTAGGGGAGATCAATCGCTATTCCCAGTATAGCGCCTCTGGCGACACGGCAAACATCTGGAAGGACCGTACTGAGTTGCTGCTGATGCCTTGTCCGATGATGAATCGTTTTGACTTTACGGTCAAGATAGACACCACATTCCATTTGGGTGACTCTTTCATGTTTCAGTTTGTGTCTGAATACATCTATCAGAGCGGCATGAAGGATGCCCTCGTTTGTTTTGTCACGAAATACGAAGGCGACAGCATTATCCAGACAACCAACCATGTGTCCGTATCGGGACTCTCTCAAGTTCGCATCCCGGCCAACCGTGAGAACAAGTTGAAGGAGATGCGTGGCTTTATCTATTTGACCGATGGCAATGACCATGATGTGACAGTTCGCAGGATGATGTTCATCAGTCAGATGCAGCTGGTCAGATTCCATAATAACGATAAAAACGAAGTGAGCGATGGACCAAGACCGACATTCCATCAGACAGATAGCGTCAAACAGATTAGTGACGACGAACGGAAGCAACTTGACTCTATACGTAGTAAGGCTTTCGAACGGCTACGTAACCGACCTCTTCCCCCTCCAAGAAGAAATATTCCAGACGGAATGGCTACCAGGCACCATCAGTCTCCACAAAGACGATGACGGTCGCGTCCGTGCTTATTATCAAGGAAAACTATTAACTTAAAAACATACAACTATGAATATCAAAGTACGCTTAGCAGTCATGAACTTTCTAGAGTTCGCCGTATGGGGCGCATACCTAACCTGTATGGGTAACTATTTGGGTATTGCTGGATTGGGTGACAAGATTTCCTGGTTCTATGCCATTCAGGGAATTGTCAGTATCTTCATGCCTACGCTGATGGGCATCGTTGCCGATAAGTATATCCAACCTCAGCGTCTATTGGGATTATGTCATGCGGTTGCTGGTATCTTTATGATTAGCTGCTGGTGGCTGGGTGAACAGGCAGGTTTTGGCAATGAGTTGACAGACAAGTCACTATTCATCGCACTCTATACGCTGAGTGTAGCCTTCTATATGCCGACGATTGCGCTGACCAATACTGCAGCTTTCTCCATCCTGAAAAAGAACGGGATGGATACCGTACGTGACTTCCCGCCCATCCGTGTGTTGGGAACTGTCGGTTTCATCGCCACCATGTGGTTTGTCAACTGCGCCTTCATCGATGAGAGTGGCTTTGGCTTTACGCTGGGCGAGAACGCTCATAAGTTCCAGTACACCTATTTGCAGTTCCTGGTGTCAGGTGTCCTGAGCCTGGTGCTTTTCCTCTATTGCTTTACCTTGCCCGAGTGCAAGCTGAACAAGAAGGAGGGTAAGATCTCGTTGGCAGAGAGTCTGGGACTCAATGCCTTCAAGCTCTTCAAGCGCAAGCAGATGGCCTTCTTCTTCGTCTTCTCGGCTTTGCTGGGCATGTGTCTGCAGGTGACCAACGGCTTTGCCGGTCCCTTCCTGACCAGTTTCAAGGGTGTTCCTGAGTTTGCTGACTCCTTTGCGGCTAACAACGCTACCATGTTGACCTCTATCTCGCAGATCAGCGAGGCATGCTGCATTCTGATGATTCCGTTCTTCCTGAAGCGCTTCGGTATCAAGGTGGTGATGCTGATGTCGTTCATGGCGTGGGTGTTCCGTTTCGGCTTCTTCGGCATCGGCAATCCTGCAATGCCGGGCGTCATCTTCTTCATCCTGTCATGTGTCGTCTATGGTGTGGCCTTCGACTTCTTCAACGTGTCGGGTGGCATCTTCGTCGACCAGGAGTGTGAGCACAGCATCAAGGCTTCGGCACAGGGTCTGTTTATGATGATGACCAATGGTATTGGCGCCACTGTCGGTACCCTGGCTGCCGGTGAGATTGTCAACAGTTTCTGTCATTGGGAGAATGGATTCCTCGTCGGTGAGTGGCAGACATGCTGGTTTACCTTCGCTACCTTCGCCCTGGTGGTTGGTGTCACCTTCGCTATTGTCTTCAAACCAGAGAAGAAACCCATTGTGGAGATTAAACATTAAAGAATAAACATTAAAGATTAAACAGTAGGCATTGATGAAGGAGGTCCGTTTCTTCTATGTTCCTGACGCAGCAACCGTCCGTGAACTGCCTGCAGACGAAGCAACGCATGCTCTGCGTGTGCTTCGTCTGCAATCAGGCGATGAGATGATGCTGATGGATGGTCAAGGGTCGTTCTATCGTGCTGAGGTGACGTTGACCAACAACAAGCACTGCTGCTACGACATCATAGAGGCGCTGCCACAGGAACGCCAGTGGACAGGGCATCTACATCTGGCTGTTGCCCCTACTAAGATGATGGAGCGTACGGAGTGGATGGTGGAAAAAGCGGTAGAAGTTGGGGTTGATGAAATCTCATTCCTGAACTGCCTATTCTCTGAACGTCATGTCGTCAAGATACCGCGTACAGACAAAATTGTCATCTCGGCCACCAAGCAAAGCAGGAAGGCCTGGAAGACAAACCTGAACGACATGGTGGCTTTCCGCGATTTCATCGCCCAGCCAAGGACAGGGCGGAAGTATATTGCCCACTGCTATGAGGAGATACCCCGTAGCTACCTGTTTGATGACCTCTGCCAGCCGACGGCAACTGACGATGCCACCGTGCTGATAGGTCCTGAAGGTGACTTTTCCATCGACGAGGTTCGCGAGGCTGTGGCTCATGGCTACCAGTCAGTACATCTGGGAAAGAGCCGGTTACGCACGGAGACTGCGGGACTTGCTGCCGTGATGATGATGCAACTCAGTAAAAAATAAGATGATATATCATGTATAGACGTTTCATACTCCTTTATCTTGCCCTCTTGGTATGGTCGCTGACTGTATCGGCACAAAGCACGATGCGTGAGGCCTTTCAGCAGGCTCCTCAGTCGTTGATGCCGTATCTGACAGAAAACGACCGATTGGACTTGATAGATTTTCTGGATTCAGGCATGAAGGCTGAAGTCACTAATCAGTTGGGAGGAAAAAGTGAACTGTTGCGACTGACAGAACGTTTTCTGTCCCTCAACCTCAGCCAGGGCTTGTCCATGAAGATGCTGTTGCTGGATTCACCAGAGCCTGTTGACAGCGTTACGCAAGTGATTTGTCTGGTGCGTACATACGGTATTGACTGCCGCGAGAGTACCGTTCAGTTTTATTCTATGAAATGGCGTCAGTTGCTGACTGCCGACTACATGGAAGCTCTTCCACAGGAAACGTTCCTCGCTGACCTTGACGAACAGGAGACTTTGCTGACCGTTCAACCAGGGTGTGACATAGAGACGAAAGCCGTGGAGGAGCATCAAAACGAAGATAAATGGGCTTTTAAATACAAATGGAATCAAAAATTCGTTAAGGAAAATTAAATTTGTATCAGCAATTTTGTCAAACCCCTTGTGATTAAATCGAAAATACTTATCTTTGCAATGTGTTTTTCATGGTATTAGATTATTAAGGTTAATTTAAAAGATTGGTTGTCGTGAGACAATCAATTTTTTTCATTCCATTTTGGGCTAAGAAGAAAGGGAATCCGTAACGGACTCCCTTCTTTTGTTTGTTTGGAATAAATTATTTGTTTCTGTTCTCTTCGGCCTTATGCTTCAGGGATGACAGATACGACACTCTTGTCGCGCTTGCCCTTGTGGAACTGAACAGTTCCGTCTACCAGTGCATAGAGTGTGTCATCCTTACCCATAGCCACGTTGTTGCCTGCATAGTGCTTAGAGCCACGCTGGCGAACGATGATGTTACCAGCAACAACCTTCTGACCGCCAAAGATCTTAACGCCAAGTCGCTGAGCTGCTGACTCGCGTCCGTTCTTAGAACTACCTACACCTTTTTTATGTGCCATTTCTTGTTCCTCCTACGTTTTAAGCGATTACTGATTTAACTTCTACCTGGGTGTATTGCTGACGGTGACCGTTGCGCTTGCGAGAGTCCTTGCGGCGCTTCATCTTGAACACGATAACCTTCTCACCCTTTACGAGGGGATTAATCACCTCGCATACTACCTTAGCACCACTTACGGTGGGTGCACCTACCTGTACTGAACCTTCATTGTCGACAAGCAGTACCTTGTCGAACTCAACAGTTTTACCGGCTTCCACATCCTTGATATGGTTCACGAAGAGCTTCTTGCCCTGCTCTGCCTTGAACTGCTGACCGTTGATTTCTACAATTGCGTACATTGTTGTTTATTAATTGTTTAACGGGTTTTTCCGCATGGCGTGCTGCCTCGTGCAACAACTTCATTAAGCCACCACGGACTAAATCGGCTGCAAAGGTACTAAAAATAGTTGAGAGTCGATAGTTGAGAATTGAGAGTTTGCCTATAATTAGCAAAGTTTAACGTTTTAGGGAGATGCCATAAATAAAGCGGTGACCCTCACAGGCAACCGCTTCATATCTTCAATAGGTATTAGTCCTTTTAAGGTAAAAAGATTGTTTTCAGGATAACGATGCAAAATTACTACAATTTTTCTTAACACACAAACTTTTACGCAACAATTTTTAAAATATTTTGCCGTGCTCCCACACAATTAGAAGATTATTGAAAAATATTGAAGAAAAGAGTCCGTATGGAGAAAAATGAGTGCTTCTCCATACGGACTGTTAATGATGAAATATCTTCTAAGGCGGTTATTTATTCTTAACGATTTGGGCAGTGAATGTTGCCTCGGCCACCACGTGGTCACCCACGAAGATGTATCCCTTCATCGATGAGATGCCGTGACGGACTGGGGCCAGCAGGTCGACCTTGAAGATGAGGGTATCACCGGGAACCACCTTCTGGCGGAATTTGACGTCGTCAATCTTCATGAAGTAGGTGGACCAGCGCTCGGGTTCTTCCAGGGTGTTGAGCACCAGCAGGCCGCCGCATTGTGCCATGGCCTCTATCTGGAGTACACCGGGCATGACAGGCTCTTCGGGGAAGTGTCCCTGGAAGAAGGGCTCGTTGGCCGTGACATTCTTGATGCCCACGATGGTGTTGGCACCGAGTGCGATGACCTTGTCGACCAGCTGCATGGGATAGCGGTGGGGTAGCAGTTCACGAATGCGGTTGACATCCATGATGGGCTCTTCGTTGGGATCGTAGATAGGAGCCTGCACCTCGTGCTTGCGAATATCCTTGCGAATCTGGCGGGCAAACTTGTTGTTGACGGTATGTCCAGGGCGAGTTGCAATGATGCGGCCCTTGATGGGTTTGCCGATGAGTGCCATATCTCCGATGACGTCGAGCAGTTTGTGACGTGTACACTCGTTCTCCCATACCAGCGGCTTGTGCTGGATGTAGCCCAGTTCGTTGGCGTCGCGATGTTCTACGCCCAGCATGTCGGCCAGCATGTCGAGACGTTCCTGAGTGGTCTGGCGCTCGTAGATGACGATGGCGTTGTCCATGTCGCCGCCCTTGATGAGGTTGGCCTGAAGCAATGGTTCAATATCGCGTACGAAGACAAAGGTGCGTGCCGCTGCTATCTCGGTGCTGAACTTGTCAATCCTGTCGAGGGTGGCAAACTGCGAGTTGATGAACTTCGACTCGAACGAGCACATGGCTGTGATAGAGAACTCGTCGTCGGGCAGAATGGTGATGCACGACCCCGTCTTCTCGTCTTTCACTTCCATCTTCTTGCGGATGATGTAGTAGTCCTTGGGAGCGTTCTGTTCCTCGATGCCTATCTCGCTGATTTTCTCCACGTATTTGATGGATGATCCGTCCAGGATGGGGAATTCGGGACCGTTGACCTGGATGAGGCAGTTGTCGATGCCCAAGGCATAGAGGGCTGCCAGTCCGTGCTCTACAGTGGAGACACGAGCATCGCCCTTGCCCAACACGGTGCCCCGCTGAGTATCGATGACATTCTCGGCAATGGCTTCGATGATGGGCTCTCCCTCCATGTCGATGCGCTGGATCTTATATCCAGTGTTCTCGGCAGCAGGATTGAAGGTGACGGTGAGGTTCAGTCCGGTATGCAGGCCTTTTCCGAAGAGGGAAAAGCTGCCTTTGAGTGTTTTCTGTTTCATCTCGAAATTTAACTATTTGACTATTTCACAATTTTGCTATTTTTCCATGGCGATGGTCTTCTTCAGCTCATCTATCTCACGCTGCATAGCTGCTATCTGGCGATACATGTCGGGCAGCTTGGCATCGAGGGCACGGGCCTTGAAATACATCTTGGGATTGACAGCAGGTGAACCGATCAGGGTTTCGCCGTTGCCCTTGGTATTGCCGATGACGCCACATTGGGCACCCACCATGGTCTTGTCAGCGACGTGGATATGGCCGGAGAAACCAGCCTGTCCGCCTACCATACACCAGGCGCCAATCTTCGTCGAACCAGCCATGCCTGCCTGAGCAGACATCACGGTGTTCTCACCGATTTCGCAGTTGTGGGCCACCTGGATGAGGTTGTCCAACTTCACGCCCTTGTGGATGATGGTCTGTCCCATGGTGGAACGGTCGACGCAGGTGTTGGCGCCAATCTCCACTTCGTCCTCGATGATGACGATACCCAGTTGGGGGATTTTCTCGTAGCCCTCGGTGTTGGGAGCGAAGCCAAAGCCGTCGGCACCGATGACAGCACCGGCATGGATGGTGACGTTCTTGCCTATCTGGCAACCGTCATAGATGGTGACGTTGGGGAAGATGCGTGTGCCGTCACCTATCTTGACACCCTCACCGATGTATGTGAAGGGGCCGATGTAGACGTCCTTGCCGATGGTTGCAGAAGGTGACACAAAGGCCAGCGGGTCGATGCCCGTCTTCTTGGGCTGAGCTGCAGCATACATCTGCATCAGCTTGGCGACGCACTCGTAGGCATTCTTTACGCGGATGAGTGTCGTTTCCACGGGATGCTCCAGCTGCAGGTCCTCGTTCACCAAGACGACAGATGCCTTGGTGTCGTAGATATACTGGGTGTATTTAGGGTTCGAGAGGAACGTGATGGCTCCTTCTTTTCCTTCTTCTATTTTAGTAAAAGTATGGACAGTAGCCTGTTCGTTACCTTCTACACGACCGCCGATAAAGTCGGCTATTTGTTTGGCAGTAAACTCCATATCGTCAACAAATTATTATATAAACGCCGCAAAGGTAACAATTTTTATTTAAATTCGTTGATAACAGAGGTAATATTTACGGATTTTTTTGGAAAGTAGCTGTACATTTAAGATTTCTGAAGCATCTGCGATGTCTTTGACGGTACCGTCCTTGTATAGAATTCCTATGCTGTCATCCTCCGGATTATACATGTCCTTGCCTATTTCGGTCAGCGTCATCAGATACTTAGTGTCAGCCAGCGGGATGTTCATCTGGTGGGCTATTCGGTGAGCGATGTCGTCCAAGTACTCCTGGGATGGCCGCTCGTCGGTGACCTCGACCTTGAATAGGTGACGATCGGTCATGTCGGTAGCCAAGGTGGACAGAATCTGGTCATCGGCATGTTTCCACGCTTTTAGGGCACTCCAGATATCGGAGTCGTCCAGTTCGGCGTATACCTGCAGAGCCTGGTCGTCGAAGTGGACATCGTTTTTCAGAAAGTAGGCGAGGGAAGGAGATGCGAACAGGTTGAGGCCCTGTTGCATGAGGTAGCGGGCTCGCATCAGCGCGTTGACAAGAATCTTCTCATAGCCTACCGCTGTCTTGTGCAGATATACTTGCCAGTACATCAGGCGGCGTGACGTCAGGTAGTTCTCTATCGAATAGATGCCCTTGGAGTCAACCACCAGCCGGTCATCCTTCACGTTGAGCATCTTGATGATACGGTCTGAGCCGATGATTCCCTCCGTCACTCCCGTATAGAACGAGTCGCGTCGCAGGTAGTCCAGCCGGTCCATGTCCAGTTGGCTGGAGATGAGCTGGTGGAAAATCTTGTTCGGGTATTCGTCTTTGAAAATGCTGATGGCCAGTGACAACTGTCCTTTCATATCCTGATTGATGCATTCCATCATCATCAGCGAGATGTCCTCATGAGAGATGCCACTGATGAGCGTGTTCTCCAAGACGTGTGAAAAGGGACCATGCCCGATGTCGTGCATCAAGATGGCAGCCTGTACAGCCTCAGCCTCCGAGTCGAAGATATAGACACCCTTCTCAATCAGCGACTTCACTGCCTCTGTCATAAGGTAGAAGGCACCCAATGAATGTTGGAAACGGGTGTGACGGGCACCAGGGTATACCACCGATGCCAACCCTAACTGGTTGATACGTGTCAGGCGCTGGAACAGCGGGTGTTGCACGATGTCATAGAGCAGTCCGCGCTTGAGTTTGATAAACCCGAAGACTGGGTCGTTGATGATTTGGTGGCTGTTCATTGCTCTTCGCCCATATCTATCGCCATGAACTTGAACTCTGGGGCATTCAGATAGCGTACATCGTAGCCTTTCGTGTATTTCTTCATGAGCTTCAGATATTTCTTCTCAGCCTCTTTTTTCTTTGTGGCGAAGATGACCATGCAGATACGACCCTGCTGTTGCATGGACTGTTCGAGATATTCCTTTAGCTGGATGGAATACTGGTCACGACCCAGCAGGAACTTTGTCTTGTGGTCAATCCACGCTCCTTCCACTTGTTGGATATCGGTCACGTAGACCACAGAGTCCTTGAACGAAGCTGAGAATCCGAACATATATAAACTGTTGGTCTTCAAAGGTTTGGCATCGATAGCCATGGCTGCCAGCAAGAGTGCTGACAAGATGATATACTTCATCAGTTTCATTATCCTAAATATGCTTTTAATATTTTACTCTTGGTATTGCTCCTTAAATGGCGGATGGCTTTTTCCTTGATTTGCCTTACGCGCTCACGTGTCAGGCCGAATTTGTTGCCAATCTCTTCCAGTGTCATCTCTGGCTGGCCAATGCCATAGAAGGCCGTAATGATGTTTCGCTCGCGTTCGCTTAGCAGTTTCAGCGCATTGGAAATCTCTTCCCTAAGCGATTCTACCAGCAACTGGCGGTCAGCCATCGGTGCATCGTTGTTGGGCATGACGTCGAGCAGCGAATTGTCCTCACCATCAACGAAAGGAGCATCCATGGATACTTGTCGCCCAGATACCAGGATGGCTTCGTCAATCTTCTCCTCCGGCAGGTCTGTCTGTTCCGATATCTCCTCGACTGAGGGACGGCGCTCGTTCTCCTGCTCGAATTTGCTGAGAATGCGGTTAATCTTGTTCATTGACCCCACCTGGTTGAGTGGCAGACGCACGATGCGGCTTTGGTCGGCAATGGCCTGTAGGATGGACTGTCTGATCCACCATACGGCATACGATATGAATTTGAAACCGCGTGTCTCATCATATTTCTCGGCAGCCTTGATGAGGCCGACGTTGCCTTCGTTGATCAGGTCGGCAAGCGAGAGTCCCTGATTCTGATACTGCTTGGCTACCGAAACCACAAAGCGAAGGTTGGCCTTGGTCAGCCGTTCCAGAGCCTTGCGATCACCTTTACGGATGCGTTGAGCCAGTTCCACCTCCTCGTCAATGGAGAGCAGTTCTTCTTTCCCTATTTCAGAGAGGTATTTCTCTAATGCCTCACTTTCGCGGTTAGTGATTGATTTTGTGATTTTCAGTTGCCTCATGCCGTAGTTTTTATTTAGCCGGATGCAAAAGTAAGGCATTTTTTCGGAATAGCCAAAAAAACATTACTTTTTCTTTCAGAAACGATGAAGTAGAGTGAAAAATTCGTATCTTTGCACCCGAAACTGATAATAAAAGTATCAAACATGATGAAAAAAATATTTATGATTGGATTGGGAATGCTGGCAGCGATGACATCTTTTGCCGGTAACAAAATCGAGTTGGCAGACATCACCCGTGGTGAATTCCGTGGGGAGTCGATGGCTGTGGTCAAGGCGTTGGCTGACGGGGAGTCGTATGCCCAGATGAGCGCTGACGGGAAACGCATCGTCCAGTATTCTTTCAAGACAGGCAAGGAGCTGGGAGTGCTCTTTGACGTTGCCACCGCCAAAGGCGCTCAGTTGGAGAGCATTGATGGCTATATGGTGAGTCCTGACGGTCAGCGTTTGCTGATACAGACGAATACCAAGCCCATTTACCGCCATTCGTTTACCGCCACCTATTATATATATACGGTACGTAACAACCGCCTGGCACCTTTGTCTGACAATGGTCCCCAGCAGACGCCCCTGTTCTCGCCAGACGGTCTGCAGATAGCCTTTGTCAGGGATAACAACATCTTCCTGGTGAAGTTGCTCTACGATAATGCCGAAGTGCCTGTGACGAAAGATGGCAAGCAGAATGAGATCATCAATGGTATTCCTGATTGGGTTAATGAGGAGGAATTTGGTCATAACGATGCCATGGTGTTCACGGCAGACAGCAAGCAGCTCGTATGGGTACGCTACGATGAGTCTCAGGTACGTGAGTATTCCATGTCGCTCTTCAAGGGACTGAAGTCCGAGAAACTAGAGTATGCTGCATATCCCGGTTTTTATACCTATAAGTATCCCATTGCCGGTGAGGACAACTCCAAGGTGAGTGTCTGGAGCTTCGACATCAGCAGTCGTCAGAAGCGCCAGTTGCAGCTGCCTATAGATGCCGACGGCTATATTCCCCGTCTGAAGATGACCAGCGATGCCACCCAGGTGGCTGTCTATACACTGAATCGCCATCAGGACTGCCTGCGCATCTTCATGTGCAATCCGTTGTCTACCGTCTGCAAGCAGATCATCGAAGAAAAGTCAGACAAATACGTGAAGGAAGAGGTGCTGGATGGCATCCAGATAACGGACAAGCATATCCTGCTTCCCAGCGACCGCACGGGCTGGATGCATCTCTATCTATATAACTTGAATGGTCAGCAGTTACGCCAGATTGACAATGGCGACTATGATGTGTCGGCTGTTTATGGCTATGACGAAGCAACTGGGAATACCTATTTTGCCTCTCACGAGCATGGAGCCACTGACCAGCGTGTCTGGGTAGCCCGTCAGAATGGCCAGCGCGTGTGCCTGTCGGGCAAAGCCGGTTGGAGTTCAGCCTGTTTCAGCACGGGGTATAAGTATTTTATCCATACGTGGAGCGACATGAATACCCCGACGGTCTATACGCTTTGCGATAATAGCGGCAAGGTACTGACGACGCTCATCGATAACCATGAACTGGTGGCTAAGTTGTCGGACTATGAACTGGGCCAGCGTGAGCTGTTTTCGTTTACTACGTCAGAAGGTGTGACACTCAACGGATGGATGGTGAAGCCGGCTAACTTTAACGCTGCTGCAAAATATCCTGTCGTCATGTATCAATATGGAGGTCCGGGCAGCCAGCAGGTGAAGAACACCTGGAATATTGGCATGACCGGTCAGGGTGCCATCATGGAACAGTATCTGTGCCAGCAAGGCTACATTTGTGTGTGTGTCGACAATCGTGGTACGGGTGGCCGTGGTTCTGACTTCGAGAAGTGTGTCTATCAGAAACTGGGACAGCTGGAGGCCAAAGATCAGGTGGAGACCGCTGTCTGGTTGGGTCAGCAGCCTTATGTTGACAAGGAGCACATCGCTATCTGGGGCTGGAGCTTTGGTGGTTTTAACACGCTGATGGCGATGTCTGAAGGCCGCGATGTGTTCTGTGCCGGTATCGCCATTGCTCCGCCAACATCTTGGCGCTATTATGATACCATCTATACGGAGCGGTATATGCGTACACCCAAGGAGAACCCTGTCGGCTATGACGATTGTCCGATAGCCCGTGCCGACAAGCTGCATGGTGAACTGCTGCTTTGTCATGGTATGGCCGACGACAACGTCCATTTCCGCAATACGGCTGAGTATACGGAGGCGTTGGTACAGGCTGACAAGGACTTCTGCCAGTTAGTCTACACCAACCGTAATCATAGTATCTATGGAGGTAATACCCGCCAGCACCTGTTCCGACAGTGCGTCAATTTCTTCCGTCAGCATCTGAAGCGGATGTAGGCACGGTCATCGAAGGAGTTGAAGTCGGGATGAAAGCCCTTGGTGGCTTGAAAAACTGGTCCGATATTTAAGGGGTCGCTTTCGCGTTGCTCGCGAAGGCGACTCTCGCTTTCTTCCAGTGTAGGACAGAGAAAGGGATAGCCGTCAGAGGCCAATACAATCTCCCAGGGACGGAAGTCGAGGGTGATGGTGCGCACATGCTGTCTGGCGATGGGGAATCCGTCGACAACGCTATAGGTGACATTCTGCTGGCGCATGGTATCGAGCATACGAGGGATGATGACGGGACGGGCGATGTCGTTACGCAACAGTTCGTCCTGGGTCTTACCAGCAGCAAGCAGGCGCCTGACTTCTTCAGCACGCATGCCTGCCAGTTCCGTCTCGTAGGGCTTGGGATTGTCGTAGTATTCGGAGGAGAGGGGGGCCTGGTGGCTGTCAAGTGGCGTGAGCAGACAATGGCAGTCGCCAATCATCCATATCTCCCTACAGACTCGGCTGAAGACGATGACCGAACAGGTCAGTCGCTCCTCGGGATGCTCGGCCAGACGCGGCAGCATCGACTTCTTATAATGCTTTCGGATGTATGCCGTGACACCCGTCATAAACTGCTGACAATTTGTGGTCTTGGGCATGCGGGTGATATAACGGCTGACTAATTGCATGGCATAGCGACCGTTGGAGCGGAAGATGCTATGGCGATAGTCAGTCTTCGACGTGGAACCGTCGATGACGGCAATGAAGTCATTTGCGACGACGATGCCGTCCTCGCTTTTCTTCTTTGGGTTCTTCGCGACGAGCGTTTGTTCGAGGATTTGCATAGGGACAAAGTTCTTTGATGAGGTCTGTGCGCCCAATGCGGCGCAGACTCTGTTCGATGTTACGGCGTTCTTCCGGCTTGTACCAAAAGAAGTATTGTCGCTGGGCCAGTTTGTCGTGCTGGTTCTTCGCACTCTGTACGGGTTCCAGCGTGTAGGGGTGATAGCCCGTATACCACATCTCCGTGGATACCGTCATGGGAGTTGGTGTAAAGTCCTGCACCTGCTCCAGTTGGAAGTCGAGGCGTTTGGTGAGCATGGCCAACTCGGCCATGTCAGCCTCCGTACATCCAGGATGACTGGAGATGAAGTAAGGGATAATCTGCTGGTGCAGGCCTTCTTCTCGGTTGATGCGGTCGAAGATGCGCTTGAAATCGTAGAACTGTTGGAACGATGGCTTGCGCATCAGTTGCAGCACATGGTTGCTGGTATGTTCAGGAGCTACCTTCAGTCGTCCGCTGACATGGCGGGTGATGAGTTCACGGGTGTATTCCATGGCTGCTTTGTTGGCAGCGTCATCCTTGCTTCTGTGCAACAGCAGGTCGTAGCGCACGCCACTACCTATAAAGCTCTTCTTGATTTCCGGCATGGCATCGACAGCGCGGTAGACTTCTAATAACTTAGAGTGGTCGGTGTTGAGGTTGGGGCATATCTGCGGATGGATACAGCTGGGACGCTTGCATTTTTCGCAGATGCTCAAGTTGTGGCCATGCATGCCGTACATGTTGGCTGACGGTCCACCCAGATCCGACAGATAGCCTTTGAAACCAGGCATCTTTACGACCTGTCGGACCTCCTTGAGGATACTTTCTTTTGACCGGCACGAGATGAACTTGCCCTGATGTGCCGAGATGGTACAGAAGGCACAACCGCCAAAACAGCCCCGATGGATGTTGACGCTGAACTTGATCATCTCGTATGCTGGAATGACCTTCCCTTTATATTTGGGATGAGGCAGTCGTGTGTATGGAAGGTCGAACGATGTGTCTAACTCTTCGGTTGTCATCGGAGGGTAGGGGGGATTGACGACAATGTATTTATTTCCTATCAGCTGGACGATACGCTTGGCATGCATCATGTTCGACTGTTCCTCGATGTGCCGGAAGTTCTCTGCCTGCGCACGCTTATCCTTCAGACATTCCTCGTGCGAGTGGAGAATGATGTCTGACGGTTGAGGGATGATGTCTGAGGTGAGGTAGACGGTCTGGGGAATGTCGCGTATCTCTCCGATGGTTTGGCCATCGGACATCCGATGGGCCAGTTCGACGATAGGCTTTTCGCCCATACCATAGATAATTAGGTCTGCAGGGGCATCACAGAGGATGCTGGGGCGTAGCTTGTCCTGCCAGTAGTCATAGTGGGTCAACCTGCGTAAGGATGCTTCAATACCCCCCAGGATGATAGGGACGTCGGGATAGAGTTCTCGAAGTATCTTGGAATAGACAATGGTGGGATATTCCGGTCGCATGTCGTGCCTGCCGTCAGGGCTGTAGGCATCCTCAGAGCGCAGGCGGCGGTTGGCGGTATACTTGTTGACCATCGAGTCCATGCAGCCTGGGGCAATACCGAAAAAGAGACGTGGACGTCCCAGTTTCTTGAAGTCCCGATAGTCGCCGTGCCAGTCGGGTTGTGGAATGATGGCTACTCGATAGCCAGCTGCTTCCAGTGTGCGTCCGATGACAGCAGCCCCGAATGACGGATGGTCTACATAGGCATCGCCCGAGAATAGGATGATGTCTACGTCATCCCATCCTCGCAGCTCCAACTCCTTCTTCGTCGTTGGCAGAAAGTCTGTCAGCCTATATTCCAATCTTGATAATCTTTAATGTTAAATGTTTAATTGAACGGCGTTCCTTGGAATGCGCGTGTCGTCATGCCTAAGTTATCGTTGCCGCGGTCCTTCCAGTTGATATACAGCAATACCAGCTGTTGCAGTCCGAAAGCCTTCATGTTAGGGTGATAGACGACATCCAGGCAAAGGTCGAGCAGATGCTTGTCTTTGCCGGCTTCCGACTCCAGCATGGCACGGATGTTAAGTTTCAATTTCTCCAGCACCTGCTCATCTACATAACCGTTGGAGTCAATAAGGTCGCGGAAGAACTGGTATTGTTCTATGGTCTGCAGGTGTTCTTCACTGATTTCGATACTACGTGTACCGCTTGAATTGGTTTGAATTTTGTACATAGTTTTTAGTTTTATTTTAATAGATAGTTAATGATTCCACGCATAATGGAGTTGCGGGTCTTTTCGCCCTGAATACACTCAAAGGGGAAGCCCATGGTAAACGACCGGTAGTCGTTCCCTTTGTAGGCAATGGCAGCATCCTGTCCGTCTGCATATTGCATGGCAGTAAAGGCGGGAGCCTCAGGTTGCAGGATGTCTGTAGACACAGCAGCGTAATGCTGGCCGTTAAGTTGTTTCCAGTATTGCAGGGTTGTGCCCAAACCATTGACCTGGTTGTCTGAGCAAAGGCTTTGTCCGGCAAAGCGGCATTTCAGTACGTTGGCTAAGAAGCGTTGTTCGCTTTCCCCCATCATATCGCTGCCCACATAGGCACCACTGACCATGAGTGCTCCGCCCTGGCTCGTGTATTTTTGCAAGTCCTGTTGTAAGTTCATATTGAACGTTTTGTAGTAGATGAGGCTATGTCCGTCGTCACGCTCCAATCCTAACACAAGATCCAGCATGGCATAGGTGGACGGCTTCAACTTAATAGCTTCCAAAGCCTCGCTGGAGCAACTGACGATGTTATAGTTTCCTGCATCTCGGATGGCTTCGGCATGTGTCATGACGTAATTGAAGTCATTGCCGGCAATCAGCTTTCCTGCCAATTCATTGCCGCAGTAACCCAGTCCGCCGTCTTCATTGCCCATCTGACTCCTGTTGAAGTTAACTTGTCTTCCAGCCCAGCCCAACGTGGGACCGTAGGTGACTCCTGGGTCTTCGTCCAAGTCGAAGCCTTGCTCGTTAACGGTATTGCGGATGGCTGGCGAGGACAATCGGTGGAAACCGTTGACAATGAGGATTGTTTTTGTGGCTTTCGGGGAATATTGTGCCGACAGCACCTCTGTGGGGAAACTGCAACCGCCTCGGTTGACAGCTACCACCTTGAAATGATAGAGTTGGTTGGGTTCCAACTGCATGTCATAGCTGTTCTTGGAGCGGATATAGGTGCCGTTGTCGAAGTCTGCCTGTCCGACGGCGGTATAGAGGATATAGCCGGTAGGTTTGGACGTCGGTTCCTGCGGGTCGTTGACGGCATCCCAGCTGAGCCGAATCTCATCCTTGCCTTTGAAGTCGATGCGAAAACGGTTGGGGGCTAAGGGCGCTACCATATAGGATGTGCCGTGCTGGTCGTTGACATAGCGCAGCAACGTCTTGTAGATGGATCGTGCCAGCGTGAAACGGAAGTTGGGATCCTGGCCATAGCGCATATCCGGGAAGTTCTGGTGCGACAAGGTTTCGAGAATGGCGCTGGGCACCTCAGGCAGTCGTGTCTCGGAGTAGTTACGGTCGAAGAGCTCACGTCGGCTCCAGTTACCGTATTTGTATTTGATGTCCAGCAGTTCGTTGGAAAGGAGTGCGTCTGCCAGGTCGCGTGATGCCATACGTGAGACGCCAGCGTTGAGCTTGCCGTCGTGGAAGCCTGTGGTACAGATGGACAATGAGCCGATGAGTCCTACGCCGTCACGGGCATAGCCTGCATCACTATGTATGGCCAGTGACAACTCTATGGGAACCTTGCGCCCTTCTATGCCAGGCATGTAGCATGAGCCTCCGCCTAACAGGTTCGTCATGTGTGAGCGTGCGTTGATGTCGTCGCCGTAGTCATCCTGTCCGTTCTTGCTGCTGTATACGGAGTAGGGCATGCCAGCCCATTGGGCATAATAGCGTGCTCCCTCCAACGCACGAGGCATGCCGCTGGTTTCGCCAAAGCGCTGGATGTTTCCCATGCCGCCTCCGAAGCGTACGGCATCAGTTGTCACGACACCATTCATTTCACTCTGGTTCGAGAGGGTGACACGGTTAAATTCACTATAGCCAGCGTCAAAGTCGAATGTTCCTAAGTAGACCCATGTGCTGCCGCCCATCTGCTGGTTGACTCGGAACTGCGTACGCTCGCCACGATGCCATACGGTATAGAGTGCGTCGTCGACGCTGTTGGGGAGTGTCTGGTAACTGACGTAGACGGCGTAGCGGCCAGCCTTGCGGAAGTCAGGCTGGTAGGTAGCCAGCGAATAGCGCGACTTGCTGCTGGTTGTCTTCGTCATGCGGACGGTACCGGCTTCAAAGGGATTCTCCTGATCGCTGTAGGTCCCTTGATGGAAGGCAAAGCCCTGATAGGGCGCCTGTTGCCACTTGCCATGGTTGGTGACTTCGATGTAGTTGCGCTTCGAACCGTCGTTGTCTACGATAACCTCTTCCGTCTGCCAGTCACGCTCACGTGGTGTGAAGACGACAGCGCCTGCATTCTCCAGCATGGGAATGAGGTAGGGGATGACGATGGTCTGTGTAAAAAGGTCTTCCGTCGTACCGAATAGGTTGGGACGCTGCCAGCGCCACAGTCCTTTCTTCTGGTCGTAGAAGCGTCCGTGGCTGGCCCAGAGTGACAGATGTCGGCCTTGCAGACCATGTGTCACCTTGTGGGGTTGTGATATGTTCTTGACCCAGGGTGCTCCGTCATAATTAATGCGACCCCACAGACGCGACTTGTCGGCATTTTGAGACAGTCGGTTGGGTATCAACTCATCGATGGCCATGCCATTGGTCATGACCGTTAACTTGTAGTCGCGATATACTTTAGGCAGTTCGCCTTTTACCTTTTTATAGATGTTTTTCGTAATCTCAGGCGTGAACTCCTGGGCGGCAAAGTATTCGTCAGCGGTGATGATGATGGTGCGGGCTTTGTTGTTTACCTGATAGCCTGTCAGTCTGGGCTGCTCTGTGAGCCGCGTACCTTTGGGTTTGTATTTACTGAAGTATTTCTGCAGGTTTTCCTTGAGCCGCGCTTCGTCTTTTGCTGTTTGTGCCAGAACATGGCTCGTACCTGCTAACAGACATAATATAAATATGTATAATGATAATTTCCGCATTTTTACACCTCGCCTAAAGCAAAGTTCTCAGGTTTTTTGCCCTTGAAGTCTTTGAAGTACAACTTGATTTCGCGCATCTGTGCATCGATGTCGCCATTCGGAATCACGGTCTTGCTGCAACGGATGAGCTTCTTTTCATAGTCGATGCCGAAAAGCAAAATGGGTATTTCTGCTTTTTGTGCAATATAGTAGAAGCCTTTTTTCCATTCGGGATTGGCCGAACGGGTACCTTCCGGGGTGATGCAAAGCAGGAAATGGGAGAGTTGGCGGGCCGTGGCAGCCAGATTATCCGTCATGCTGGTTTTCTTGCTACGCCATACTGGTATGCCTCCCATACTGCGGAAGATGGAACCAAGGGGCCAGAAAAACCATTCCTTCTTCATCAGGAAGTTGCTTCTCATGCCTACGGCCCTACTATATAGTTGCCCTATCAGGAAGTCCCAATTGCTGGTATGTGGTGCCAGGCAAATGATGGCCTTGTCAGGGATGGACTCTGTCACTTCTATCGTCCATCCCATGCGTTTGCATAGCAACCAGTTACAAAATGATTTCCACATATTATCAGTTACAGATTATTGATTTGGTCAATGAGTTCGCTGGCTTGCGCGGTGAATTGCTCACGTAAGTCGCGGAAGAAGGCCTTGGCAGGCATTCCCGGTTCTGGGTGCGAGATACGTGCGGTGAAGTCGTTTTGCATGCGGATGATGCTGAACAGCAGCGCTTCGGCGTTCTTCTGATGTTCTTCACTCCTGTAAAGTGATGCTGCTATGGCTTCGGCGAACAGCTCCTCACAAATCAGCTTGATACTCTTTTTCAATGTCCTTTTGTTTGTCATAAATACTCCTCCTATTTGTGTAAGTTTATCGTTTCGAAGGTCAAAGATACAAAATATTTTCTATATTCAGCCACTTTCTTCAAAAAAAAAACTTAAAAAGGCACATTTCTTTCTCTTTTCTCCCAAAAAAAGATTATTTTTGCATTCCGAAAGTAAAATCATTCTTTAATTAACTGATAAAAAGTATGGAAAAAAGTGCATTGCAGATTGCCAGGGCAGCTTATCAGCCCAAACTGCCGAAAGCCCTTCAGGGTGCTGTGAAAGTGAAAGAGGGTGCCGCTACCCAGAGTGTTGGTGACCAGGAAGAAATCAAGAAGCTCTTCCCCAATACCTATGGCATGCCCATCGTAGAGTTCGAGCCCGCTACCGAGGCTAACAACAAGAAGATGAACGTAGGTATCATCCTCTCTGGTGGTCAGGCTCCTGGCGGTCACAACGTCATCACCGGCCTCTTCGACCAGGTCAAGAAGCTCAACCCCGAGAACCGTCTCTATGGCTTCATCCTGGGGCCTGGCGGTTTGGTAGACCACAACTACATGGAACTCACCAAGGAGATTATCGACGAGTATCGTAATACGGGTGGCTTCGACATGATTGGTTCTGGCCGTACCAAGCTCGAGAAGGTTGACCAGTTCGAGAAGGGTCTTGAGATTATCCGCGAACTCGACATCAAGGCTATCGTCATCATCGGTGGCGACGACTCCAACACCAATGCTTGTGTGCTGGCCGAGTACTATGCTGCCAAGAACTACGGCGTGCAGGTCATTGGTTGTCCCAAGACCATCGACGGCGACCTGAAGAACGAGCAGATTGAGACCTCTTTCGGTTTCGATACTGCTTGTAAGACCTATTCAGAGCTCATTGGTAACATCGAGCGTGACTGTAACTCAGCCCGTAAGTACTGGCACTTCATCAAGGTGATGGGGCGTTCGGCTTCTCATATCGCCCTGGAGTGTGCCCTGCAGACACAGCCCAACATCTGTCTAATCTCTGAGGAGATTGAGGCTAAGGCCATGAGTCTTGATGACATCGTGACTTATATTGCTGACACCGTAGCTGCCCGTGCTGCTGACGGCAACAACTTCGGTACTGTTGTCATTCCTGAGGGTGTCATCGAGTTCATTCCTGCTATTAAGAAGCTCATTGCCCAGCTCAACGACGTATTGGCTATGCCTGAGGTGAAGGATCTGGGTCGCACGGAGACCATTGACTTTGCCAAGGCTCACCTGACCGAGGAGAATCTTGCTGTATTCAACAGCCTGCCTACGGGTGTTGCACGCCAGCTGGCTCTCGACCGCGATCCTCATGGTAACGTGCAGGTGTCACTCATCGAGACCGAGAAGTTGCTCTCTACAATGGTAGCCCAGAAACTGGAGAAGATGAAGAAAGTTGGTACATACAAAGGAAAGTTCGGTACCCAGCACCACTTCTTCGGCTATGAGGGACGCTGCGCAGCTCCTTCCAACTACGATGCCGACTACTGCTATGCCCTTGGAACCTCTGCTGCCCAGCTCATTGCCAACGGCAAGACGGGTTATATGGCTATCGTGAAGAATACGACCAAGCCTGCTGACCAGTGGATTGCTGGTGGTGTGCCCATCACTATGATGATGAACATGGAGCGTCGTAACGGCGAGATGAAGCCTGTTATCCGCAAGGCCTTGGTTGAACTCGACGGTGCTCCCTTCAAGGCCTTTGCCGCTCAGCGTGACAAGTGGGCTCGCGAGACCTGCTACACCTATCCTGGTCCTATCCAATATTGGGGACCCACGGAGGTTTGCGACCAGCCTACCATGACGCTGGCCCTTGAACAGGCAAAATAAATAATGCCCACCAAGAGGACCGCGCATAAAAGACAGACATCCGGACGCCGTTCGAGCCCTGTGCCACATCGACGTCCGAATGTCTTTATTCGTCTTCTGCAGCACTTGCCTGGTTGGGCATGGTGGGCAGGAGGTGCTATCGTGGTGGCTGTCTATGTTTTTTTCTTCTATTATTTCTTTGTAAGCCCCTTCGGTTTCCGCTTCCGCGCCCTCTATGGTGATATCAGCTATCCTGAGGGCTATGAGATTCATGGCATCGACATCAGTCATCACCAGGGAGAAATCAACTGGCAGCAACTGAAGGATGAGGGACTCATCGACAAGTTCCCTGTGCGCTTCATTATGATTAAGGCTACAGAGGGTGCTACCAAGGTGGATGAAAACTTCATTGATAATTTCTATCAGGCTCGTGAGTACGGTTTTACGCGTGGAGCCTATCATTTCTATAGTGTCCATTCGTCAGCCAAGGATCAGGCCGAGTTTTTTATCCAGAATGTCGAGTTGGAAAATGGCGACTTGCCGCCTGTTCTCGACGTGGCAGTCTGACGACGATTTCCGCAAAAGTGTCCTGCAATGGCTGCAGATAGTTGAGCAGCACTATGGCGTAAAACCTGTCATCTATACCTATTATAAATTTAAGATGAAGTACCTTGACGATGCAGCCTTCGACCCCTATCCCTATTGGATAGCCCATTATTATGTGGAAGAGGTCGAATACAAGGGTCCCTGGAAATTCTGGCAGCATACCGATGTGGGACGCCTGCCAGGCATCAAGGGGTATGTTGACTTCAACATCTATAACGGCTCCTACTATGACTTGCGGAAGATGACCATTGGTGCCCGCGAACTCATAGGCGATGATGCCTATACCGACTAAACATTCTTCATGGAAAGCGAGATGCGCTGACGGCGTACGTCAACGCCAATGACGCGTACCCTGACATGCTGGTGCAGACGGACCACCTGCGTAGGGTCGCTGACGTAGCGGTTGGCCAGTTGTGAGACGTGTACCAGTCCGTCCTGATGGACACCGATGTCGACAAAGGCACCGAAGTTGGTGATGTTGGTCACGATGCCAGGCAGCACCATGCCCTCATGCAGGTCGTCGAGCGTCTGTACGGAAGCATCGAATTCAAACTCCTCAATCTGCTCACGTGGGTCACGACCAGGTTTCTCCAGTTCTTTCATGATGTCAGTAAGTGTGGGCAGTCCGATGTCGCTGGTGACATAGCGCTTGATATCAATCTTTTCACGGGTTTCTTTCTGGCTTATCAGGTCGGCTACCGTACACTGGCAGTCCTTGGCCATCTGCTCCACTACGGCATAGCTCTCAGGGTGGACGGCGCTGTTGTCCAAAGGATTCTTGGCATTGGGGATGCGCAGGAATCCTGCACACTGCTGGTAGGCTGCAGGTCCCAGCCTGGGTACTTTCTTCAGTTGTACACGACTGGTGAAAGCGCCATGAGCCGTGCGGTATTCGACAATGTTCTGCGCCAGTGCCGGACCCAGTCCGCTGACGTAGGTCAGCAAGTGTTGTGAGGCTGTGTTGAGGTTGACGCCTACCAGGTTGACACAGCTCTCTACGGTCTGGTCGAGCGAGTGCTTGAGTTTGGTCTGGTCTACATCGTGCTGGTATTGTCCTACACCGATGCTCTTGGGGTCTATCTTGACCAACTCCGCCAGCGGGTCCATGAGTCTTCTGCCAATGGACACAGCGCCTCGTACGGTGACGTCTTCGTCAGGAAATTCCTCACGCGCCACCTTCGATGCCGAATAGACCGATGCTCCGTCCTCGCTGACGACGTAGATACTGGGTGCTGCCTTCAGTTCTTCCATGAACTCCTTTGTCTCGCGACTGGCTGTGCCGTTGCCAATGGCGATGGCTTCTATCTGGTAGTCGGCAATCATCTGCTGTACGTGGATGGTGGCTTGCATGCGGTGGTTGACGGGAGGGTGGGGGAAGATGGCCTCGTGGTGCAGCAGATTGCCTTGGGTATCCAGGCATACCACCTTGCAGCCTGTGCGGAATCCTGGGTCTATACCCATGACGCGCTTCTGACCGAGGGGTGCCGACAGCAGCAACTGGCGTAGGTTCTCGGCAAAGACGCGGATAGCCTCGTCGTCGGCACGCTGTTTGCTCAGGTTGGCAAATTCCGTCTCTATGCTCGGCAGCAGCAGGCGCTTGTAGCCGTCTTCCACGGCTTCTGCTACCAGACGCTGGCAGGCACCATGTCCCCTGACATAGCTGCGTTGTAGGCGACTGACGGCCTCGTCGTCGTCGATGGTGATGCTGACGCGAAGGATGCCCTCGCTCTCGCCGCGGCGCATGGCCAGCAGACGGTGGCTGGAACAACGTTTCAGCGGCTCCTCCCAGTCGAAGTAGTCGCTGTATTTCTGGGCTTCGTCGTTGTCCTTCTTACTTTTGACGGCTTTCGAAACGATGAAGGCTTCACGCCTGAAGGCGCTGCGTACCGTGTTGCGGCTACGCTCGTCTTCGCTCACCTGTTCAGCAATGATGTCCTGGGCACCTTTGAGGGCTTCGCTGGTGTTGGCGGGTGAACATCCTGCCACCACAAAGCGCTGGGCAGCACGCTCAGGATTGGCCTCACGCTGCATCAGCAGCAGGGTGGCCAGCGGTTCCAGACCTTGTTCTCTGGCTATCTGGGCACGTGTGCGGCGCTTGGGTTTATAGGGCAGGTAGATGTCTTCGAGTGTCGTCATCTCCCAGCAGTCGTCGATGCGCTTTTGCAGGTCGGCCGTCATCTTGCCTTGTTCTGTGATGGTGTTCACGACGGTAGCCTTGCGCTTGGCTATCTCCTGCAGCTGTTCGGCACGGTTACTGATGGCAGCTATCTGCACTTCGTCCAGTCCGCCAGTCCGTTCCTTGCGGTATCGTGAGATAAAGGGAATGGTACACCCCTCGTCCAGTAGCTTCAGGGTGTTCTCTACGCCAGGTTCCGGCAGGTGCAGCTCGGCAGAAATGAGTCGTGTGTAAATCTTCAGTTGTTCCATATACTTGTCAGTTCTTAAAAAGTTCGGAATCCAAGCCTGGCTTCCGAACTTTTCGTGGTGGTAAGAGGGTTAGTGTTTTTTTCTTCTGAAGATGTAGCCGTAGTTTTTCAACAGCTTGCGAGCCAGCAGAAAGGCATCGATGGCAGTGACGCTTTTGGAAATGACGTTTGCCGCCCATTCGCCTTTGGAGAGGTCCTTGCGAGGCGTGAAGAGTCCGTTCCAAAGGGTCGCAAACTGGTCGCTGTCCTTTTGGATATCGGCAGCAAGCTCTTCTTTGCGCTTCTGGATTTCCTCCAGCGTATGGTATTTCTTCTCGACGGTTCTAACGGGTATCATAGGCATCAACTCATCAACAGAATAGTCAGAAAACGGACGAGCGGTCTTTGAATCAGCGATTTGCGGAAAGTCAAAAACAGCAGAAGAATAAGGAAGTGGACGAATCCGACGGTGAAGAATGCTGCCGTGTAGCCAATAAAATCGGCCAGCCAATAGGCGATGCCAAACGAGCAGTACATCGCCACAGGCACGAGAAATAGGAAGAAAATGACGAGCAGGGTAATAGCTGTCACCAGCCGTACGAATTTGTCTATGACGTCAAGCTTCAGATATTCCTTCTGAAGCCCGAGGTAATGCCTGACAAGCTCTACCAGCTGAGCTATCGTCTCGATGTTCTTGTCACTACTGAGCATATTCAACGTTCACCGTTCATTGCCATGCCACACTCTCAAGGAGAGCATGGCTCATCCTTTTACGCCTCTACTTCGGGAGCTGCTTCAGCAATGTCGTCGACGAGATCGCTGACTTCCTTGCGGCTCAACTTGATGTTGTGCTTTTTCATGAAATCATCGATAGCGTCAGTAATTTTACCACGCGTGTCCTCTCCCTTTTCAGGGGCCAACAACAAACCTAAAACCGCTCCGGCAAGGGCTCCGCCGAAGAATGCACCTAAATAACCTAATGTCTTCATAATTGTATAGTTTTATTGAGTTAAACGTTTTTCAGCAGGCAAATATACGGAAAGTTTTCCAAATTAACAAACTTTATGCAGTTTTTTTCGCCCTATTTGCTCGATATTTTGTAATTTCGCGCCAACAAATAGATTATTTACATTAATTACATCAATAAAAATAGAAATTATGAACAAGTATGTTGTACTTTGCGCAGGTCTTTGCGCAGCCATGGTATTCACAAGTTGTAAATCACAAGAGAGTGCTTACAGACAGCGTTATCTGAAGGCTCAGGAGCGCGAAGCAGCAGAGCGTACTCAGTCGCAGGATGTTGTTGAGCAGAATGTGGTGGTTCCCATGCAGGAAAGAGCCGCTAACAACACGAGAGTCCTCGACAACTCTGACAACGTGAAGGTCCGTCAGGAGTCTGTACAGGTCGTCAACGGTACTGGCCTGAAGAACTTCAGCGTCGTAGTAGGCTCGTTCTCGCAGATTTTCAATGCCGAGGGACTGCAGCAGACCTTGAAGGCTGCTGGTTATAACGCACAGATTGTGCTCAACTCGGCTGTTCAGCCTGCCATGTATCGTGTGGTTGCTACCACCTTCGACACCAAGGGTGAGGCAGCAGCAAGCCGCGACAACTTGCAGACTCAGTATCCTGGTGCCTGGCTGCTTTACGCAAAATAATCGTTTTAGAAACATTCTTCAACCTGTTAGGTCGAAGTGTGGCACGCATTTTATCAATAGATTACGGTAAGAAACGAACCGGACTGGCAGTCACCGACCCGTTGCAGCTGATAGCTGGCGGGTTGGCGACTGTTGCTACTCATGAGCTCTTTGACTATCTGACGGCTTATGTCGGACGCGAACCAGTAGAGCGCATCGTCATTGGCGAGCCGCGACAGCCCAACGGCCAGCCCAGTGAGAATCTGGCGCGTGTGCAGCAGTTTGTCAACCGCTGGAAGAAGGCCATGCCGTCTATACCGATTGAATACTATGACGAGCGCTTTACGTCGGTATTGGCTCATCAGGCGATGATTGATGGCGGTCTTCGGAAAAAGGCCCGACAAGACAAGGCTCTGGTCGATGAAATCAGTGCCACCATCATTCTTGAGGATTATATGCGTTCGCGCAAATTGTAAATTATTAAATTGTCAAATCGTAAATGATTCTACCTATTTATATATATGGGCAGCCTGTCCTGCGCAAGGTAGCAGAAGACATCACCCCCGACTATCCCGAACTGCAGCAGCTGATTGCCGACATGTGGGAGACGCTGGCCGAGAGTGAAGGCATCGGACTGGCAGCGCCCCAGATAGGCCGTGCCATCCGTATGTCGGTCATCGACCTGGATGTCATCAGCGAGGATTTTCCTGAATACAAGGGTTTCCGTCAGGTCTACATCAATCCGCATATCGTGGAATATGATGACAGCACGACCGATACCTCTGAAGAGGGTTGCCTGTCGTTGCCTGCCATCCATGAGAAGGTGGTGCGTCCCACGCGCATCCATGTGGAATGGGACGACGAACAGTTCCAGCACCACGATGAGTGGATAGAAGGCTATCTGGCTCGTGTCATGCAGCACGAGTTCGACCATCTGGACGGCAAGATGTTTGTCGACCACATCTCTCCGTTGCGCAAGCAGCTCATCAAGAGCAAGCTGAAAGCCCTGACGCAGGGCCGCTACCGCTGCGGTTACAAGACGAAGGCGCCCTTGCGGGCTAAATAAGGCGCCCTTGCGGGCTAAAGAAAAAATAATAAATAATAAATAAAAAAATAACGATTTAAAGCTAAATGACAAGTCAGGGAATGATAGTTCTTTGCTCAAATAAGTGGCGATGGATGCGACTTGTTAGTTTCTTATTCGTTATTTTTTATTTTTTGTTTAGCGCACAGCGCGCCTTTGCCCAGTTCAATACCAACCGCCTGCTGACCATCGGGCGCTCGGCCCTCTACTATGAGGACTATGTGCTCTCCATCCAGTATTTCAATCAGGTCATCAATGCCAGGCCCTATCTCTATGAGCCTTGGTTCTATCGCGGCATAGCCAAATACTACCTGGACGACTACGTTGGGGCAGAGAGCGACTGTTCGGAAGCCATCCGCCGCAATCCCTACGTGACGGGTATCTACGAGTTGCGCGGACTTTGTCGCATCCAGCAGAAGAACTATGCCGCCGCCATTGAGGACTACAATGCTGCCCTGCGCTACGACCCTGAGGGACAAACGCTGTGGCACAACCGCGCCCTCTGCCGCATCCAGCAGAAAGACTACGACGGGGCACTGGCGGAGATTGACTCGATGGCTGTGCGCTGGAGCAAGAACGCTCGCGTCTTCGCCATGCAGGCTGAGGCTTATCTGCTGAAGAAAGACACGACTCAGGCCATCGCATCGTTGGACAAGAGTCTGGAACTCGATGCCTACGACGGCAACACGTGGGCCCAGCGGGCTGTCATCAGTCTGGCCCGCAGCGAATGGAAGGAAGGAGAAGGATACCTCGACAAGGCCATACACCTGCTGCCCAAGAATGCCGGTCTCTACATCAACCGCGCCTTGGCACGCTTCAACCAGAGCAACCTGCGTGGAGCTATGGCAGACTACGATACAGCCCTCGACTTCGAGCCCAACAACTTCTTAGGACACTACAACCGTGGACTGCTGCGTGCCCAGGTGGGCGATGACAACCGTGCCATCACCGACTTCGACTTCGTGCTGCGTCTGGAACCCGACAACCTGATGGCCCTCTACAACCGCGCCCTGCTGTTGGAGCAGACGGGCAATCCCCGTGCTGCCATCCGCGACTACTCGAAGGTCATCGAGCAGTATCCTAACTTCTGGACGGGTCTGCACCAGCGCGCCCAGTGCTATAGGAAGTTAGGCATGACCAAGCAGGCCGAGCTGGATGAGTTCCGCATCCTGAAAGCCCAGATAGACAAGCGCTTCGGCAAACAGCCACGACTCTCGAAGAAGCAGATGCGCAAGCGCAGCGACGACGACATCGAGAAGTACAACCAGCTGGCTGTTGCCGACGAACAGGAGATGGAACACGAGTACCAGAGCGACTATCGCGGACGTGTGCAGAACCGCCGTGTCGGCATGGACTATATGCCCATGTATATGCTGACCACCGAGCGGCAAATCAGTACCGTCAAGCAGTATATCGCCTACGACCGACAGGTGGATTCCCTCAACCACACGCTGCCTGCCGACTTCCAGCTGCACATCGCCTGCAGCCAGGCTACCTTGGGCGAGGCTGCCACCCAGCGCTACTTTGTACGCCTCGACACTCTCAGCGCCCAAATCGACCGCACCCGCACCATCCAGCAGGCACAGCCGCTGCTGTTGCGCAGGGCCATTGCCTATAGCGTCATCCAGAACTACGAGAGTGCCATCGACGACCTCTCCACCTACCTGCAGACCGACTCCACTTCCTCCATTGCCTACTGGCAGCGTGCTGTCTGCCAGTCGCGCCTGAACAAGTTCAACGCCTCGCAGGGCACCGACGTGAAGATGCTGACCGCCAACGTCCTCAGCGACCTCACCGATGCCATCCGCTATGGCGAGAATGCTTACCTATATTATAACCGCGGCAATGTCTATGCCGAGCGTCACGACTACCTGCATGCCATCGAGGACTACACGCGCAGCATAGAGCTGGATCCCAATCTGGCCGAGGCGTGGTACAACCGTGGTCTGGTACACATGGCCAGCCACCGACAGGCAGATGCCGTCAGCGACCTATCGAAGGCAGGCGAGCTAGGACTCTATGCTGCCTATAGCATCATCAAACACCAGCGCGCCAGCAAGTAGCAGCGCCGTCGCCCACAGCCCCCAAACGACACGACAATGACACTACATATCTTTAACCCTGAACACGACATCGCCCTGGCCAGCCATCTGGCCAATTTCACCGCTCCCCATGCTGGACGCCAGTTGCGTGCCAACCTTGGCTTCCTGCCGGCCCTATGGGCAGAGGACGGGGATGTTGTCTGGGTGGAACACGAGGAATCGGCACAGAAAGCCTACGACCGCCTCAGCAGGCGTGTCGCCCGTGGCGTGCAAACAACCTGTCTGCAAGGTAAAACAATCCAGTTTGCAAGTAGCCAAAGCCTGACTCCCAAAATGCCGATAACGCGCATAGAACCGTGGGGCTGGGATTTGGCCCTGCGGGCTGTCCTGCGTCGCAAGGGCATCGCCGACAGTCTGCTGCCGTCGGACGAGTATCTGGAACTGGTGCGGCAACTGTCGCATCGTCGTACAGCCGCCAAGCTGCTGCCCAGCCTGCGACTGCAAGGCACCGTTGGTGAGTCGTTTGAGTGCAGCGAAGCCCAGGAGGTGGAAGAACTGCTGCAACGCTATGGACAGGTGGTGATGAAGTCCCCCTGGTCGTCCAGCGGCCGTGGCCTGCGTTTCCTGTCCTCCGACCGCACACCCCTTGCCAGTCAGGCGGGCTGGTTCCGCAACGTCGTCGCCTCGCAGGGCAGCGTCATGGTGGAACCGTTCTACCATAAGGTCAAGGACTTCGGCATGGAGTTCGAGTCTACTGACGACGGCATCCGTTATCTCGGCCTGTCGCTGTTCCATACCGCCAACGGGGCCTATACCGGCAATATCCTCGCCACCGAGCAGACCAAGCGCGAGATGATGGGACACTATGTGCCCCTGTCGCTGTTGGACGACGTGCGCGATGCCGTCATCGGCATGCTGGACCTGGGAGCCTACCGCGGACCTTTCGGCATTGATATGATGGTGGTGAACGCACCCGATTCCACGGTTCAGACTCCAGGACTCCTGCATCCCTGCGTCGAGATTAACCTGCGTCGTACGATGGGCCATGTGGCCCTGGCCATATCGCCGCAGAATGATGATATTGTCAAGGTGATGCGCATCATTTGCAGCAAAAAGCAGGGTGAACGAAAAATTTCTTTGGAATAAGCGTGCTGTTTCATATTTTTTTAGTACCTTTGCAGCCGAAATTTTGCTTTGTGGGGTTCCGTAGCTCAGCTGGATAGAGCAACAGCCTTCTAAGCTGTGGGTCTCGGGTTCGAATCCCGACGGAATCACCAAATCAGAACATAAGTCGCTGAAATTTAGCGACTTTTCTTTTATGTAGAGTTTGTAAATGAATAATATAATTGTTATGGCTACAAAGATTGCATTTAAGATAATAGACGATAACTTAATGAACGGATTGGCCGAAGAAGCCAAGAAGTCGCCGAGGCTGAGGAAGAACTATAACTTCCATCAGAGTTTGCAGGACAAGTGCCACCGATTCCTCAATGCTTTGGAACCGGGTACGTTTATTCCTGTGCATCACCATCCTGACAAGGACGAAACCTTTGTGATTCTAAAAGGAAAGGTGCGCGTGACCACCTACAATGACGAGGGCGAAATTGCAGAATCCTGCGTCATTAGTCAGGAGAGTGGCCGCTATGGTGTGGACATTCCTAAGAACGTCTGGCATGGGCTGGAGTGCCTGGAGCCGAGTGTTCTGCTGGAATGCAAGGCCGGTCCCTTCGTAGAACACGAAGTGGACGGTATCCTGGAAACAAAGCCCACAAAGGACATCTACCTTGCAGGAGGCTGTTTCTGGGGAACGGAGCATTTCTTCAAGCAAATTGAGGGCGTAGCCCTGACGGAAGTAGGATTCGCCAACGGACATACGGAGCATCCGACGTATAAAGAGGTCTATACCGACACGACGGGCTTTGCAGAGACGGTATTTGTGCGGTACTATCCTGATGTGGTCAGCCTCGAATTCCTTTTGCGGATGTTCTTCAAGGCCATCGACCCTACGAGTCTCAACAAGCAAGGCCACGACGAGGGAACGCGCTATCGCACTGGTGTCTATTATACTGACCCAGCAGATTTGCCCGTCATCGAGAAGGTCTTTGCCGAAGAACAGAAGAACTACGAGCAACCCTTGGCCGTAGAGAAACTACCTCTGCAGAACTTCTATACCGCCGAAGAGTATCACCAGGACTATCTTGACAAGAATCCCGACGGCTATTGCCACCTTCCTCTGTCGTTATTCGAGTTCGCCAAACAAGCCAGGGAGAAAAGATAAAGTTATCGTATTATCTCATTGATAAACTCCCATTGTATTTAAATGCAAGCATTGTGAGGTCGTCGCTTTGCTCGGTGTCACCGACAAACTGGTGAACAGCGCCTGTCATGGTCTCGATAAGCTGCTGAGGAGAACCAGAAAAATCAGAGATGACATCGTTGACACGCTCTCTTCCAAACAACTCACGCTTGCCGCTCTCGGCCTCGGTCAGACCGTCGGTATAAAGGAAAAGGGTCATTCCAGGAGTGATGTCCGCTTCTTGCTCAGAGTATTCATAGCCTGGCATGATACCGACAGGCAGGTTGGAGTCACACGGAAGCATGGTGTCATGAACGTATGGCGACTCATGGCCGGCATTGCAATAGCGCAGATGGCCGGTCTGCAAGTCAAATACGCCAACAAACAGCGTAACGAACATGCAGCTGTCGTTGCCCTCGCAGATGTTCGCGTTCATGGTCTCCACAATATGTCTCGGCTTATCGGTATGGGCCGTGATGTTGCGGAAGAGCGTGCGGCTCACAGCCATGACCAGCGATGCCGGCACGCCTTTGCCCGACACGTCGCCAATGCAGAAGAACAGCTTCTCGTTGTGGATGAAGAAGTCATAGAGGTCGCCGCCGACAGCTTTGGCAGGTGTCAGCGAGGCATAGAGCTCTATGTCTTTGCGGTTGGGGAAGGCGGGGAATGACTTGGGTATCATGCTCATCTGGATGCCGTGCGCCACGTTCAGCTCACTCTCGATGGAGGCCTTGGCGGCGGTCGACGCCTTCAGCTCCTCCACATACTGCTTCAGCGACTGTTGCATGGTGCCGAACGAGTCGCGCAGCTGAGCCACTTCGTCGTGGTGCCTGAACGTGGGCAGCGATGCGTCGAAGTTTCCCTTGGCCACCTCCTGGGCCGACTCTGACAGGAATGCCAACGGCTGCATAGCGCGGCGGATGCTGCGGCTCGTGAAGAAGAAGATGATGATAGCGCCGATGCCCATGCATAAGCCGATGAATATGGCAAGTATGATACCCCATGTATACACCAGCTCGTGATGCTGGAACACCACCAGCGTCCAGCCCGTATTGCCTAACTGCGTGGTATTCACATAATAGGGCGTACCCTTCAGGTCCTTCATGTCGAGTTCCACATCCACCAGCTCTTGCTTGGCTTTGAGCATACTGATGTCGAGGGAGTCGGAACCGGCAATCCTGTTGCCCTTGCTGTCTATAATCTGAATGGAGAAATAGATTTCATCGTCAGAAGAGATGTCGCTTGGCGTATCGACGTAGAATTCTTTCCTGACATTTCTCATCGCTTCGTCGATGGCTGTGTTCAGCATTTTAAGACTCAGGTCAACGCCATAGACGCCGATTTTTTGCCCCTGACGGTCGAAGATGGGTATGACGTAGCTGCAGAACATACCGCTGTTGACGGTGCCGTCGTAGTACAAGTCTGTCAGGTATCCGTTATCGTTACGCTCTAAGGATAGTCCTTGCTGATACCACGCGCCATTGAAATAGTCGTGCTGTGGGGAGCCTATCTGCCGGCTTTCAATGTGCGTACTATCGGCGTGGTAGGCATAGGCTTCGAACCATCGGCCCTGTCCTTTGAAGTAGTCAGGCTCGAAGGCAACAAAACATCCTGCCAGCCCCTTGTTGAGCTTTATAATACGCTCCAGCGCGTCGAAGACCTGCTCGGGACTGTCCAAATGAGCCTCGATGTCGGTACGGTTATTGAATGTGACGGTCTTCGCCAAACGGAACATCGTCTCAACATTGCTGGCAATGCCGTCGGTCACGTACTGGCCGCGCATGCTGCCATTAGCGAGCGAGAACATCAGGACAAACGCGATGATGGCTCCAATGATGAGCACATTGAAGAACGACATAATTCCGATAACGCGCCATGTGATGCGGCGCGACAGCTTACTCTTTTTCATATTTTTTGGGATAACTGCTGCAAAAATAGGCAATATTTTGTAAACATCAAAGTTTTTTCCCATTTTTCTAGGAAAAAGTATCTATCGCTATTTAAAGTTCGTGCGCCTGCGATTGCCACTCGGTCTTACTGCGAAGTGGAGCCAGTAGGTGCCTTTGGACGAACGCTCTCCCAGCATTTACGCTGGGAGAGTCGTGCTTGTTTGTTGAAATGTGAGGGTGTTAGGGTGTGAGGGCGTTAGCACAGCAGCACCCCTGTCTTTCGATAGCGTGACTTGGTGGTGCCGCCTTCTACGAACTCCTCGTCCTTCTCTATCAGGTGGTCCCTTTGCAGGCGGCTGATTCGCATGTAGGCAGCCGACGCGTTCTTCAGTTGGAAGCAGCGCATCACATCATCGGTCGTAAAAACCTCAGGCAGACGGTTGAATCCCTCGTAGGTCTTCTGTCGACGCTGCACGTTGACTGAGGCATCCTTCAGTTTATTGTCGAAATAAGCCTCTGCCATCGCGCCGAAGTAGTGACGCTGGCAGGCGTACTGGATGTTCACGATGAGCTCGGCCAAACGCCAGTCCACCTCGTCCGTCTCGAACTCACCACACCAGTAGTTACCATCCTGCTTTATCTTGTCCCAATGACGCATCACGATAAACGGAGCCGCGAAGTTCAGCCCGTGATAGGCGCAGCGTTTCAGCAGCATCTCGTCGGCCTTGCTGTCATTCTCTGCAGCGTCAGCCATGCGGCGTGCCGTCCAGTCGTAGAGTTCATCGACGATGTGCTGAACCGTCAACTCACCTTTCATCCTATCCAGTTTCTCAGCCCATTCCTTCAGGCGATTGTCGCTGTCGTAGTCAATGGTGCTCTCGCGACTCATCATCTCGAAATTGGTGGCTGGCAGTGGGATGCAGGTCAAACGTGTAGCGAGACCTGAGCCAAAATTCTGCTCGTTCACTTTCTTCTTCAGGGCGATGGGTGTGCCTGTATAGATGAAG
>CACXAG010000020.1 GCA_902765585.1 uncultured Prevotellaceae bacterium | reverse complement strand
CAAGCCCCCAGGCCCCCGGTGCGAAGATTACATTAATGGTCTTTGTTCTTTTCATATACTTATTATTTATATTTATTCGTGATTATTCGTGATTAATTAGTGGAAATTCGTTTCAAATAAAAATGTCCTTCGTGTCCCGTCATCATTTCTGCGTCTTGCTTTTTATTTCGGCTGCAAAGGTACGAATAAGCGAGGAAAGCACCAAAGGAAAATGAAAAAAACATCACATCGGCTGACGTGCGGTGGAACTCATCGAACTCGCGGGGGCTGTCTGGGCTATCGGGTGTAGAAGTCGATGAGGCTGCGGAGGGCTTGCTGGCAGACGGGACAGAAGTCGGGGTGCTCGTTGGTGCGCATGCGGCAGTCCTCGGAGGGACGCCAGACGCCCTTGGAGAGGTAGCCGCCGCCCTCGAAGAGCGAGGCCTGGCCGGCATCTATCAGCGACTGCCACTTGGCAGGATAGGCGGTGCTGGTGGTGAGGTTGGGCTCCCAGGGCTCGGTATCGCTGAAGTACATGGGGTCGTCGTCGCCGTAGGGGTACTCGTCGCCCAGTCCGCCAAAGGAATGGCCGAACTCATGGACGACGACGGGACGGAAATACTTGCCGCGGGTGTAGGACAGGTTGTAGGAGTTGTAGATGCCGCCGCCGCCGTAGTGGGCGGTGTTGGCGAGGATGATGATGTGCTCGTAGGGCGTGCCTGCCAGCACGTCGTGCAGCTGCTTCAGGTGGAGGGTGGTGAGATAGCGCGTGGAGTAGAACGTGTCGAAATGGCTGTTGAGGGCCGTGGAGAGCCAGATGCCCTTGCCCGGCTGGCTGACGTCGCTGTCCTTGGACGGTGACAGCACGGCAACGATGTTGAAGCGGTCGCGGAGCGACTGGAAGGGCTCGTGCTGGAAGAGGGCCTGCATGGCCTCGCGGCAATCGTCGAGGAATGTGGGCATCTGTTCGGCGGTATATCCCTCGGCGACGTAGGCGATATGGATGCAGCGCGTGGTGTCGGCAGCCTGTTGCAGGGTGACGTAGGGCGTCTGCGGCAGGAGTCGGCGGATGAGGATGTCGGCAGGGTCGATGTCGTGCTGCAGGACGGCTATCACGCTGTCGTGGTAGTTGCGCAGTTCTACGCTGACGGTGACGGGACGTTTGGGATAGGGAATGAGGAAGACGTTCTCAAAGGACTTTTTTACCTGCTTGGCCTCTGCCGTTGCCAGCCATTCCTGGAAGAGGGTGGAGAAGGAGTGACGGTAGACGACCTGTCCGCTCTGCTTGTCGGTGACGGTGATGCTGCCGTTGCCCTTCAGCGGCAGTTCGCCCAGGTGCTGGCGGCGTCCGTACCATCGCGGCGACATGGAAAGCTCGTCGAGGTAGATGTCCTGCCGTTGTGTGTCGCCGGCGAAGATGTAGTCGAGACGCAGGGTAGAGTCGGCAAAATGCTGGCTGAAGTCCTGGGCAGACACCTCAGAACATGAAAGATGAAAGATGAAAAATGAAAGATGAAAAATGAAAAAATGGGAAAATGTAAAAAGGTGTTTCATAGGATGTCGGGGATGAGTTGTTGGATATAGGGTCGCGGCCAGTCCTTCAGGTGGAGTCTCTCGCCGTCGTATTGCATCAGGTCGAGGTCGAGGGTCACGCTGTCAGCGCTACGGCGGGTCGCGGCCTCGGCCTGCTTCAGCAGCTGTTCGACGGCTTCGCGTGAGAGGGCGGTGGTGCCAGCGGCCAGGCGGTTCATGTAGAAACGCCCGGTGCCCTTGACGTCAGGCGTCCAGAGCGTGCGGGAGAAACGAATGCCGGGGAAGGCCTGCGACAGCCATTGCGATGCCCAGTGAATATGCGCCGCCGGGCAGCTGTTGGAACCGAGAGCAATTATAACATTAAACATGAATTATTTTTTCTCTTTCAGGATGCCGTGGCGGTAGGCATAGAGCAACTGGCGCAGGTCTTCTATCTGCGAGCGCAGCTCCTCGCCCTTGTCGGTATCGGCCACCAGCATGCGATGGGCCGAGAGCTCCACCAGCTGGGTGGTCGACTTGATGTCGATACCGCGCTGGATGGCGTCCTGGGCGCTGGTGAACGGCTCGTGCTGCACCAACTGGAAGCCGCGGGAGTGGTAGACCAGCGTGTAGCCGGCAATGCCCGTCTCGGAGTGGTAGGCCTCCGAGAAGCCGCCGTCGATGACCATCAGCTTGCCGTTGGCCTTGATGGGGTTCTCGCCCTTGGCCACATGCACGGGCACGTGGCCGTTGATGATGTGGCGGTTGGGCCCGGTGACGCCGAAGGCATCGAGGATGCGGTCGCACACCTCCTCGGAGTCGCGCAGCCGGAAGTAGTTGCCTTTCTCCTCCTTGAACGTCGTCTTGTCCGTCAGGAAGTAGCGCTCGAAGGTTGCCATCTTCGACTTGTCGAACAGCGGTGAGTCCTTGCCGCACCACAGGTAGAGGAAGTAGTCGCGGGCAAAGAGACGCAGTTCCTGGTCGGTATCGTTCTCGAAGGCGGCACGTATCAGCATGCCGATGTTATGCATGAGCTCCTGACCGCTATAGCGCTGGCCCTTATATAGTTCCACCTCCTTCAGCGAGCCGTCGTCGTTGAGGGGAATGGCGGCGTGGAAGAGCAGGTTCTGGTTGCAGATGGTGAACATGCAGCCGTGCGACAGCAGCATCTTGATATGCTTCTGCAGCTTCTCGCTCACGCGGAACGAGTGGTGCAGCTTCTCCATGAGCTGGTGCTCCTCGGGCGTCAGCACGTTGGGGTGCTCAGGGTCGATGGTGGGGAAGTTACACGAGCGCATGTCGTACTCCTTGCCGTCGATGACGCAGACGCCGCGCTGGTAGTCGATGTGCTCCAGCAGACAGCGGTCTTCCATCTGCCATTCAGGACGGCGGTGGAAGATGAGGGCCTCCTTCTTGAACTGGATGACGGTGATGGCCTTGTGCATCTGGGCTGTCAGCCGCTGGTACTTCTTTTCCATCGTGTTGCCCTTCAGCAGTTTGGGATAGAACTCCGTGCAGGGGTCATCCTTGTAGACCTCCATGGCGAACGTGGCCAGCGGCACGAGGTTGATGCCGTAGGCCTCCTCGATGGTCGTCAGGTTTGCATAGCGCAGACAGAGTCGCAGCACGTTGCAGATGCAGGCGTTGTTGCCCGCAAAGGCTCCCATCCACAGCACGTCGTGGTTGCCCCACTGGATGTCCCACGAGTGGTACTGCCGCATGGTGTCCATGATGATGTGCGCGCCAGGGCCGCGGTCGTAGATGTCGCCGAGGATGTGCAGCTGGTCGATAGCCAGTCGCTGGATGACGTTACAGATGGCGACGATGAAGTCGTCGGCACGTCCCGTGGAGATGATGGTGTCGACGATGCCGCTGACGTAGGCCGCCTTGTCGATGTCGTCAGTACGCTCGTGCAGCAGTTCCTCGATGATGTAGTTGAACTCCTGCGGCAGCGACTTGCGCACCTTCGAGCGGGTGTATTTCGACGACACGTCGCGACAGACGGCCACCAGGCGGTGGATGGTGATGTGGTACCAGTCGTCGATGTCGGGCTCGGCCTCCTTGATGAGCTGCAGCTTCTCTTCGGGATAGTAGATGAGTGTGCAGAGCTCGCGGCGCTCCGACTCGCGGATGTCGCCCTTGAAGAGCTCGCTCACCTTGCGGCGTATGTTGCCTGAGGCGTTCTTCAGCACGTGCTGGAAGGCAGCGCTCTCGCCGTGCAGGTCGGCCAGGAAGTGTTCCGTGCCCTTGGGCAGGTTCAGGATGGCCTCCAGATTGATAATCTCTGTCGATGCGGCTGCTATGTTGGGAAACGAGTTGGACAGCAGCTGCAGGTAATGCATGTCTCGGTTAGTGTTGTTATTCATAGGACTTATATCTTCAGGTGATTCTCTATTTGTTTATATAGTTTTTTAGTTGTTCTGTCATTCTGGGGTGCAACCGGCATAAAGCCCTCCGTCAGCCCGGTCGTATCGGCCATGAGCTGCATGACGCGCCTGGCTGTCGGCAGCAGTTGCCGCTCGGTCAGCTGTTCTTCCAGCAGTTCCTCGTCGCAGCCGTATTGTCGTAGTTCGCGGTCGAGTTCCACCAGGTGCCTCATGCTGAACTGCCCGTTGGCTATCAGTTTCTTGATGAGTTTGAAGGTTGCTATCAGGCGGTCGTTCTCCGAGGCAAACTGGTTGCCGATGGTCTCGCTGATGGACTGCGTCTGCTGGTAGCCGTCAGGCAGGAAGTAGGGGATGGCTTCGACGTCGATGTCGGGAGCATCCAGCCGGAGAATGCTGATGCCGCGCAGGATGGTGTTGGTGATGCTTTCCTGATGGGCGTAGCAGAGCAGTTCGCGCCATTGGATGTTTCCGCGAACCTCCGGCTGTCTCACGTAAGCGCTGTCTTGTTCGCTCAGCCAGCGGACGTCTCCCGTGATGCCCGTCTTCATCAGGAGGCGCAGTACGGTCCGCGTCTCCTGAGTCATGAGTGCCAGCGTGTTGGAATCGGCCACTTTACGGTAGAGCGCGAGCGTCTGGCGGGCCATCTCCTTCACCGTAATGCTCTGGGTGACAATGGCGTTGCGGATGATGATGCAACGGCTGTTCCATGCCAGTCGCTTCATGCACTCCTCCTCCATCTTACCCTGAATGATGACGGCGTAGGCCTGGCGCAGCTGGTTGCGCTGGTAGAGCAGCTTCTTGGGCAGTTTCTCCTTCCAATAGCCGTCGTTCTGCACCCAGGGCTCCAGTTGACCGTGGGGCGTGACGACCAGTCGTGCTCCCTTCTTCATGGCCAGTCGGGTGATGCTGTACGACGAGTAGCGCCAGCATCCATGCAGGTGAATGATGTCGTAGCGGCTACCCTGCAAGAGTGTCCGGGCATCGTCGGCAGTCGTGGCAGCATGATTCTCAGCCTCTGTCCCCATGCCTTGCTGCAAGGCAGCCACATGCTGGGCTATCATGGCATCGTCGCTACTATAGTAATGCAGAATCCTCATCTTTCGTCTTTCATCTTTGATACTTCGTATCGAGTCCTCTCACGCTCGCCATAGCTTAAGCAAGCTTAGCTCTGGTCTCGCTTAATCGAGGTCTTCATCTTTCATCTACTTACATTCCCAGCCATACGCGCAGCCGCAACCTCAGCAGTTTGCTTCCGCGAATGGTCAGGTCAAATAAGTTGATGGCATCATACATTCGCTCCCGACGCACGCAGAGCGCATCGTAAAGCCCTCGGCGCTGCTTGAACCACTTGCCCCGATGTCCACGGCTGGAGCGTCGCTCCGCCTTGCGGACGGTCGGCATGAGGTCTTCCAGCTGAGTGGCTATGACATGTGACACACCGTCGCCCTTTCTGTTGCTATAGACCAGCGAAGCCTCGCCGTCAGCCAGTCCCTCCAGCCATTCCGTGTTGATGGGCGGCAGGTTGATGTTGGCCAATACCACATAGTTGTAATGGGCCGCCTTGACGCCGACACTCAATGCCAGCCTGAGCCTGCTTGGGTTGATAATCACCGACTTGGGCAGGAATGTGGTGTAGAGATTGGGATATTGCGCCTTCATGCGCTTCAACACGTCGGGGGTGTCGTCTATAGACATATCGTCCACGACGATGACCTCGAAATTGCCCTCGTAAGGCAGCGTGAGGAAGGTGGGCAGGTTCTCTTCCAAAGCCTGGGCTTGGTCGTGAATAGCCATTACTATCGATAGGGACGGGTGCTGTGTTTCTTTTGTCATGGTCTAAAGTTTGTTCTAAACCTCATCGCTCAGGTAACCCTTGGGCAGCTGGCGACAGTTGTACTGCGACGCCATGATTTCTCCGTAGGCTCCGGCAGAACGGATGGCCAGCAGGTCGCCACGACGGGCGCGGTTGAGGTCGATTTGTTTGGCAAAGACATCCGTCGACTCACAGATGGGGCCCACGACGTCGTAGGTCGCAGCAGGTTCGTCGCTGGTGATGTTCTCTATCTTGTGGTATGCCTGATAGAGGGCGGGACGGATGAGGTCGGTAAAACCTGCATCCACGATGCAGAAGCGCTTGACGCTGCCTTCTTTTATATATAAGGTACGCGTGAAGAGCGTTCCGCATTGCGCCACCACGGCACGGCCCAGTTCGAAGTGCAACGTCTGGCCAGGGCGCAGCCTGAGTTTCTTGGCGTAAGTGTCGAAGTAGGCCTTGAAATCGGGTATAGGCACGCGGTTGGGATGCTGGTAGTCAATGCCCAGTCCACCGCCCACGTTGATGTGCTCGACGGTAATCTGGTGGCGTTCCAGTTCCTGCTGCAACTCGTTGACGCGGTTGCAGAGGGCTTCGAAGTCGCTCATGTCGAGTATCTGGCTGCCGATGTGGAAGTGGAGGCCGACGACCTTGACGTTCTGCATGGCCGATGCCTCCTCGATGACCTTGAGCATGTCGCGCATGTCGATGCCGAACTTGTTCTCAGCCAGTCCCGTGGTGATATTGGCATGGGTGTGAGCGCCGACATTGGGATTCAGTCGGAAGGCCACACGGGCCACTTTTTCTTTGGCTTGCGCCAGAGAGTTGATGACCTCCAGTTCCGGAATGCTCTCTACGTTGAAGCAGAAGATGTCGTTGTCCAGTCCGAGGTTAATCTCCCAGTCGCTCTTGCCGACGCCGGCGAAGACTATCTTGGAGGCGGGGAAGCCAGCCTTGAGCGAGACCTCTATCTCGCCTCCGCTGACGCAGTCGACACCCAGGCCTGCCTCACGAATGATGCGCAGCACCTGAGGGTTGGCATTGGCCTTGACGGCATAGTGGACGCAGAAGCCCTCGTGCTTGCCGGCCTCGGCATTGATGGTGCGGAGCGTCTGGCGCAACAGCTCCGCATCGTAGTAGTAGAACGGCGTACGGATCCGTTGCAGCTTGTCTATTGGAAAATGTCCTTTAGTCATTGTGTGGTAGCAATCTTAGTTGAACAACATGTCGCTCAGGCTCTGCAGGGCGCGCTTCTTGTCCTCTTCGCGGATGAGGAAGGAGATGTTGTAGTTGGAGCCGCCATAGCTGATCATGCGCACGGGGATGTTCTTGAGGGCATCCATCACCTGCGTCTCAAAGCCGATGTTCGACCAGTCGAGGTCGCCCACGACGCAGATGATGCACATGCCCGTGTCGACCGTGACAGTACCGTACTTCTTCAGCTCGTCAACGATTTCGCCCAAGTGAGCGGAGTTGTCGATAGACATCGACACGCCAACCTCCGAGGTACATACCATGTCGATAGGCGTCTGGTAGCTCTCGAAAATCTCGAATACCTTGCGCAAGAAACCGGTAGCCAGCAGCATGCGGCTCGACTTAATCTTGATAGCAATGATGTTGTCCTTGGCGGCAACGGCCTTAATCTTGCCGTATTCGGTCTGGTTGGAGATGGTAGTGCCCTCGGCATCAGGCTCCATCGTGTTCAGCAGACGAACGGGAATGCCGGCATACTTGGCGGGCTGTACGCACGTCGGGTGCAGAATCTTGGCACCGAAGTAGGCCAGCTCGGCAGCCTCCTCGAAGTGCAGCTGGTGGACGGGAGCCGTCTTGTCGACCACACGCGGGTCGTTGTTGTGCATGCCGTCGATGTCAGTCCATATCTGAATCTCCTCGGCATTCAGGGCAGCACCAATCAGCGAGGCCGTATAGTCAGAACCACCGCGCTGCAGGTTGTCGACCTCACCGTAGGCGTTGCGGCAGATGAAGCCCTGCGTGATGTAGACCTGATAACCTTCGTTTTTCTCCATGATGGCTGTCAGCTTCTCTTTGATATAAGTGGGGTCGGGCTCGGAGTTCTTGTCCGTACGCATAAAGTCGAGGGCATTCAGCAGCACGGCCTTGATGCCTTGCTCGTTCATGTAGTTGACCACCATATTGGTAGAAATCAGCTCTCCCTGGGCCACGATGCTCTTCTCTTCGAAGCTGGTGAACAGTTCCTTGGTGAACGAGCGCAGGTAGTTCATCTCGGCTGTCAGGAATTCGCGTGTCTGTGCCTTGACTTCCTCCGTCGAGTAGAGCTCGTCGATGTGCTTGAGATACTTGCGCTCCAACTGGTTGATGACCTCGTTGGCACCCTCGGGGTTCTTCTTGTAGAGGTAGTTGGAAATCTCAACGAGCGAGTTGGTGGTGCCCGACATAGCCGACAGTACGACAAATACGGGCTGGCCGGACTTGGTTACTAACTTGGTTACTTCCTTCATGCGGGTCGGAGTTCCTACCGACGTACCGCCAAATTTCATTACTTTCATACCAATTTATTTTTTATTATTTCATCTTTGATCTATATGGAGAGGTCTTCGCGTGCCGAATAGTCAACACCCTTGGGCTCCGAACTGGATTCCTCGTCATAAAGTGCCATCTGGTTGAAATTGTTGGTGATGTCCTCCAGTTTCTGGTTCACACAGCGATAGACAATGCCGGGAAACTCCTTCAGCAGGGAGGTGTTGTGGGTCGTCATGACCACAGCCGTCCCCATCTGGGTAATTTGACGTAGCAGTTGGACAATTTCCCGTGCGGTGGCGGCATCGAGACTTCCCGTGGGCTCGTCGGCAATGATGACCTTGGGGGTGTTCAAGATGGCTCGGGCAATGGCTACGCGCTGCTGTTCTCCACCCGACAACTCGTGAGGGAAACGGTCGTCCATGTCCTTCATGCCGACGTTGTCCAATGCCTCGTCGATGCGCTCCTCTATCTCCGACTTCTCTTTCCATCCTGTAGCCTTCAGCACGAAGCGCAGGTTGTTTCTCACCGAGCGGTCGCTCAGCAGCTGGAAGTCCTGGAAGATAATGCCCATCTGCCTGCGCAGGGCGGGGATGTCCTTTTTCCTCATCTCCCGCAGGTCATAGTCCAGCACTTGTGCCTTGAGGGCTTCGTCGACGGGTAGTTCTAAATAGAGTGTCTTCATCAGCGTACTCTTGCCTGCGCCTACACGGCCAGTGATATAGATAAACTCTCCTTCGTCCACATGGAAGTCAACCTCCTTGAGCACGAGGATGCCGTCCTTCTGGTAGATGTTTGCTTTCTGATAGTCTATTAACATCTTGGTAATTTACTATTTGACAATTTACTATTTGACAATTACTGCGGAAGCAAATTCTTCCCTTTTCACTTTTCCCTTTTCACTTCATAGTGCCTGCGGCCTTGGCCTCGCGGCGCTGCTTGTCCCATTCGGGGTCGTGGCGGCGGTGCAGTTCTTCGGCAACATCCTCGATGCGCAGACCCTTTTCGGTCAGCAGTACGATGAGGTGGTACAGCAAGTCGCTGGCCTCGTAGACCAGATGGTCGTCCGTGCCGTTGGTGGCTTCGATGACAGTCTCCAAGGCTTCTTCGCCTACCTTCTGGGCTATCTTGTTGACGCCGTCCTTAAACAGTTTCGTGGTGTACGAACCCTCGGGCATCTCCTGCTTGCGCTTGTCGATGAAGTCCTGCAGCTCGGAGAGGAAGGCAAGAGGGGATTCTTTCTGCAGAGGGGAATTCTCTTCGCCCCAGCAGGTGTCCGTACCGGTATGGCAAGTTGGACCGACGGGATGGACCTGTACAAGCAAGGTGTCGTTGTCACAGTCTATCTTCATGTCGACGAGGTTCAGGAAGTGTCCTGAAGTCTCGCCTTTGGTCCACAGCGTCTGGCGCGTACGGCTCCAGAATGTCACATGCTTGGTCTCTAAGGTCTTTTGGTAGGCCTCTTCGTTCATGAAACCCAGCATCAGCACCTTGCGCGTGGTAGCGTCCTGTATGATGGCGGGCACCAAGCCGCCCATCTTTTCAAAATCTATCATTTGACTATTTGACAATTTACTATTTGACTATTTCTTATTTGACTATTTGACAATTTACAGCCTCACATTGATGCCTTTGTGGTGTAAGTATTGTTTCAGTTCCGGCACGGGAATTTCGCCAAAGTGGAATACTGACGCTGCCAGCGCAGCATCGGCATGTCCTTCGGTGAAGACGTCGCGGAAGTGCTCCTTGCAGCCCGCACCGCCACTGGCGATGATTGGGATGCTGAGCGTATCGCTCAGTTCGCGAAGGGCTTCGTTGGCATAGCCATTCTTGGTGCCGTCGTGGTTCATGCTCGTAAAGAGTATCTCGCCAGCTCCGCGCTCCTGGGCCTCACGGGCCCATTCAAAGAGACCGCGCTCCGTGCGCTCACGACCGCCCTTCAGGTAGCAATGCCAGCCGTCGGCATCCAGTCGGGCATCGATAGCTACAACACATACTTGCGAACCAAAGCGGGTGGTAATCTCGTTGATGAGTTCCGGACGTCGGATGGCAGCGCTGTTGACGCTCACCTTGTCGGCTCCGGCATAGAGCAGCCGCTCGACATCCTTCAGTTCGTTGATGCCGCCACCAACTGTGAAGGGAATATTGATGGTTTCTGCCACTCGCGTCACCATCTCCGTGAAGGTCTTGCGACCCTCGAAACTTGCGGTGATATCCAGGAAGCACAGCTCGTCGGCACCTTGCTCGGAGTAGGCTTTTCCCAGTTCCACCGGGTCGCCTGCCGAGCGCAGGTTCACGAAGTTGATGCCTTTGACGGTCTCGCCGTCCTTCACGTCGAGGCAGGGGATGATACGTTTTGCCAGTCCACTCATAACTATTTTCTAACTCCTTCTAACTTCTTCAACTCCTTCAAGTCTATTTTACCTTCGTAGATGGCTTTGCCGAAAACAACGGCAGGAATGCCGGCAGCATCCAGCGCCACGATGTCGTCCATGCACGACACGCCGCCTGACGCTATCAGATGTAACGCAGGATAGGCGTCCATCACCTGTTTGTAGAGGTCGATGGCTGGACCAGCCAGTGTGCCGTCCTTGGAAATCTCCGTACACAGCACGTTCTTGACGCCAGCGTCGATGTATTTCTTCAAGAAAGGCAATAGGTCCTCGGTGGAGTCTTCCTTCCAACCATTGATGCTGATCTTGCCGTTGCGCACGTCGGCACCCAGAATGAGGCGTTCAGCGCCATACTTGTCGAGCCACCGCAAGAAACGGTCAGGCTCAGTGACGGCAATGCTGCCGATGGTGACCATAGAGGCTCCGCAACGGAAGGCTTCCTCGATGTCTTCGTCGGTCTTGATGCCACCGCCAAAGTCGATGGTGAGGTGGGTCTCCGACGCTAAAGAGCGGAGCACGCTACTGTTGACGATATGCTTCGACTTGGCACCGTCGAGGTCTACGACATGCAGGCGCTGGTAGCCGATGGACTCAAACTCCTGGGCCATCTGTAGCGGATTGCCGTAGACGGTCTTCTGGTCGTAGTCGCCCTTGGTCAGTCGGACGCATTGGCCGTTGATGATATCTATTGCGGGAATGAGTTCTGTCATAGCTCCAAGAAATTTTTCATGATTCTTTCGCCCACCTGTCCGCTTTTCTCGGGATGGAACTGGCAAGCGTAAAAGTTGTCCTTATGCATGGAGGCCGAGTAGGGGAGTATGTAGTCGGCCATAGCTGCCGTATGCTCACAGAGGGGGACGTAATAGCTATGGACGAAGTAGACGTATGGCGTGTCGCCCAGTCCTTTGAAAATGGGACATGGCTGCTCACCTCTTACCTCTAACCACTCACCACTCACCTCTATATTGTTCCAGCCCATGCAGGGCACCTTGTCCTCATGGCGTTGCGGCTGGAAGCGCTTGACGTCAGCGTCGAAGATGCCGATGCAGTCCGTATCGCCCTCTTCCGAGTGCTTGCACAACAGTTGCTGGCCCACGCAGATGCCGAATACCGGTTGCTTGAGGTTGCGAATGACCTCGTCCAGACGGCGAGCGCGCAAATAGTCCATGGCCTCTCCCGCATGTCCCTGACCCGGGAATAGTACCTTGTCGGCCTTCATCAACTGTTCGGCATCGTCCGTCAGCAGGGGCTCAATGCCCATTCGCCTCAGGGCATTGACCACCGAATAGATGTTTCCGGCGTTGTATTTTACGATTGCTACGTTCATTATGAGAAGATAATCGTTTTGTTCTTAAACGTGAGTATCTTGCGCTGGATGTGTTTGCTGACGGCATGCGACAGCACAATCTTTTCCAGGTCCTTGCCTTTCAGCACCAGACTCTCGGGCGTGTCCTTGTGGGTGATGCGCGTCACGTCCTGTTCGATGATGGGGCCGGCATCCAGTTCAGCAGTAACATAATGGCTGGTAGCGCCGATAATCTTCACACCGCGCTCCCAGGCCTGATGGTAGGGCTTGGCACCTACGAAGGCGGGCAGGAACGAGTGGTGGATGTTGATGATGTGGTGCGGATAGGCAGCAATCATCTCGTCCGAGATAATCTGCATATAGCGGGCGAGAACGATAAACGAGATGTCCTCCTTCTTCAGCAGTTCCATCTCGGCCTGCTCGACCTCGGCCTTATTCGAGTGGTCCTTGTTGATGCTCCACACATAGTAGGGGATGCCGAACTGCTCAGCAACATAGCGCAGGTCCTCGTGGTTAGAGATGATGCACGGGATGTCGCAGTTGAACTCCCCAGCCTTCCAGCGTGCCAGCAGGTCGTACAGACAATGGCTCATCTTCGAGACGAAGATAGCCATTCTGGGGCGCTTGTCGCTGTAGTAGAGACTGAACTTCATCTGATAGCGCTGGGCATAGAGCGTGGTGATGTAGTCGTAGAGTTTGTCGCGTGGAATCAGGAACCCGTCGAGTTCCCATTCTATTCTCATAAAAAACATGCCGTCTTGCCGGTCCACATACTGGTCCAGGTAGACGATGTTCCCTTTGTTGTCGGTGATAAACTTTGTTACTTCTGAGATGATGCCCTGTTGGTCGGGGCAATGCAGAAGTAGTATGGCAGTTGGTTTCATGTTGTCTTTTTCTACTTTTTACCTGTTTATATTAAAATATAGGGCGCAAAATTACTAAAAAAAAAGGGAACGGCCAAACGACCGCCCCACTTTCTTCGTTTTATGGCGTAGAAAACGGATATTATCCGAATATTAATAGAAAATCATCGATAAGAGGTATGCTACGATGGTCGAGGTGAAGACGCAGATGAGTCCTGGCATCATGAACGAGTGGTTCAGCAGATACTTACCGATAACCGTGGTTCCTGAACGGTCGAAGTTCACCGTGGCAATATCCGAAGGATAGTTCGGGATGAAGAAGTAACCGTAGACCGACGGCAGCACACCCAGCAGCACGGGACCGGCAATGCCTAACGAGTAGGCCAGCGGCAGCATGGCAACGACCACGGCTCCCTGTGAGTTGATGAGCACGGAGACGAGGAAGAAGACCAATGCGATGCTCCAAGGATACTGCTTGACGATGTCAGTCAGCATATCCTGCATCTCGCTCATATAGTTCGAGAAATAGGTGTCAGCCAGCCATGCGATACCGTAGATAGCAACAACAGCGACCATACCAGACTGCCAGACAGGACCTGCTACAGCCTTCTTGGGCGATGCTTTGCAGAAAATAATCATCAATGCAGCGGCGGAAATCATCACAATCTGAATGACCAGGTTCATCTTCAGGTCTACCATGGCATTCTCTGTGTAGCCTCCAATCACGACGCCTGCCTTGGCCAGCGCTGCGGGAGAAATGGTTTCTCCGCTTGCCAGCGTCAGACTCTCGGCACCCTTAATGGCTTTCACGGTGCTGTATTCAGGCAGCAAGTCGGGTATGGCAGCGAAGAGAACGATGATGGCCAGAGCGCCGAGGAAGATGAATACGGCATTCTTGGCCGACTGCGGAATCTCCTTGTCCAGCGTAGTGGCTGAAGAACCATAGATGTACTTTTTCATTTCAGGGTCAGCAATCTTCTTCTGGAAGAGGGGATCCTTGTCCAAGTCCAGTCCGCGGTGGTAGGAAGCGGCAGCGGCAGCCATCAGTCCGCACAGACAAGCCGGAATACTGATCATCAGTACACGGGGAATGGTGATGTCGAAGTGGTTGGCATTTGAGATGGTCACGAAGGCCACCACAGCTGCAGCGATGGGCGAACAGGTGATACCAACCTGCGAGGCAATAGAGGCAACACCGCAGGGGCGTTCGGGTCTGATTCCCTTCTTGAGTGCAATGTCGCAAATAATTGGCATTAAGGTATATACGACGTGTCCCGTACCAACAAGTACGGTCAGGAAGAACGTACATAGCGGAGCCAGGAACGTGATGCGGTCAGGATGCTTTCGAAGCAGCCTTTCGGCAATCTGAATCAACCAGTCCATACCGCCTGATGCCTGCATGATACCTGCACACGTCACGGCGGCAATGATGATGTAAATAACGTCGGTAGGAGGAGAGCCGGGCTTTAAACCGAAACCGAACACCAGCAACGCCAGACCGATGCCTGAGATGGCACCCAACGCCAGACTGCCATAACGCGAGCCAACCCAAAGTGCACCAAGCACTATGATGAGTTGCAAAACCATTAGTAATGTCATAGCTTTTAGTATTAGTTTTAAGTTATTCTTGTCGTTATGGCTGCAAATTTAAGAAAAAAATCTGAAACTACCATCATTTTTGTGCAGTTATTTATCCATGATTCTATAAAAAATTGTACCTTTGCAGCCATTATGGCTTATTTCATAGTAGTTGTAGGGATATAAATTGACAAAAAACCGTTTGTGATGATAGAGGTAAAAGTGAAAGACGAAGCCTTGCGCAAGGCTGCAGGTGAAGGCATGGATGCCTTTGTGGGCTGTTTCGTGACGGCTATTCATGATGCCATCGGTGGTGAACTGACGGCAGAAACCATGGCGCAGCTGAATGCCGACCAGATTACGCTCTTAGCATGGCAGACGCTGCACGAAGAGGTGATGGACGGCGGTTTTGTGCAACTGATACACAACGGCTACGGTCCCTTCATCTTCAAGAATCCGCTGGCCAAGGCCCTCAAGCTATGGGGGCTGCGCGACCTGTCCAAGCTGATATACGATGCTCACACGCTTTATAACAAGTACGGAGCGGCATTGGAGAAAGACTGTACGGAGGACGAGTTTATGGCGTTGTTCGAGCAATATCCCGAATTCGACGACTTCGATGATGCGTTTGTGGAACAGGAAGAACAATGGACCAGCGCCATCGCCCATTATATAGATGAACATATCGATCATTTTGCTACGATACAATGAACAAAGAAGAAGAACTGATCAGGAAAAAGAGTCCTGTGAGTATTAAGAATAGGAAGGCCTCGTTCGAATATTTCTTCATCGAGACCTACACCGCTGGCATCGTGCTGACGGGAACGGAAATCAAGAGCATCCGTCTTGGCAAGGCGTCGCTCGTGGACACCTATTGCACAATTATCGCTGGTGAGTTGTGGGTGAAGGGAATGAACATATCTCCCTATTTTTACGGCTCTTACAACAACCACGAGTTGAAGCGCGACCGCAAGTTGCTACTCACCAAGCGCGAGATTGCCAAGCTGGCCTCTGCCACCAAGCAGACGGGCTATACCATCGTCCCGTTGCTGGTATTCATCGACCAGAAAGGCCGTGCCAAGATGGACATTGCCCTCTGCAAGGGTAAGAAGTCGTTCGACAAGCGCCAGACGCTCAAGGAAAAGGAAGACCGCCGCGACATGGACCGTGCTATGAAAAATTTCTAAACGTTGAACATTGAACGTTGAACGTTGAACGACGAATGATATTGAACTGATTCAAATGAAAGATAATGAGATTCTGAAATTATCGAAAGCTTTTGCTTTACGAATCATAAAAATGACAGAATATCTATTTAAAACGTATCAATATAATCGTGTAGTAGATATTCTTGGGAAACAAGTTCTTAGGAGTGGGACAAGTATATGTGCTAATATCACAGAAAGTGAGAATGCACAGAGTACTAATGATTTTATTAGTAAATTGACTATCGCTCTGAAAGAAGCAGATGAAACAAAAACATGGTTAGAGCTACTTCATGAGTCTGACTATCTTACAGACGACAGTTTTGATTCCATTTATGATGATAACGAAAAAATTAGAGCTATACTCATTAAGATTATCAAGTCGCTAAAAAAGAAAAAAGAAAAATGAATAATTACAGAATGAAAAAAATCCTATTATTGCTAACACTGCTCCTGGGCAACATCCTCACCGTTGATTCACATTCGTCGTTCAACGTTCAACGTTCAACGTTCAATGTTAAACGTGAGTTTCGGGGAGCCTGGATTCAATGTGTAAACGGACAGTTCAAGGGTGTCGGTACCGAGGCGATGCAGCGCACGCTAACATACCAGCTGGACGAACTGCAGAAGGACGGCTGCAATGCCGTTATCTTCCAGGTGCGCCCTGAGTGCGATGCGCTCTACGAGAGTGCGCTGGAACCGTGGAGCTACTACCTGACGGGACAGCAGGGCGTGCGCCCCAGCCCCTATTGGGACCCCCTGGCATGGATGGTTCGCGAGTGCCATAAGCGCGGCATGGAGCTGCATGTATGGATTAACCCATACCGTGCCAAGACGAAGGTGGCTCATGCCAATGCCCAGCGCCATGTGGTCGTGCAGCATCCTGAATGGACGTTCCAGTACGATGGCCTGACGCTGCTGAATCCTGCCTTGCAGGAGTGCCGCAACTATATCTGCGACGTGGTGCGCGACATTGTGACGCGCTACGATGTCGACGGCCTGCACATCGACGACTATTTCTATCCCTATCCCGTGGCAGGCGTACCCATTCCCGATAATGCCTACTTCCGGGCAAACAATCACGGTTTCAGCAACTTGGCCGACTGGCGCCGCTATAACGTCAACCAGTTCATTGAACAACTCTACTATACCGTCCATGACGCCAAGCCTTGGGTGAAAGTCGGTATATCCCCCTTCGGCATCTACCGCAACCAGCGCAGCGATCCCAACGGCAGCCGTACCAACGGCCTGCAGAACTACGACGACCTCTATGCCGACGTGCTGTTGTGGGACAAGAAAGGCTGGATGGACTATTGCGTGCCCCAGATTTATTGGGAGATAGGCAATAAGGCTGCCGACTACGACGAGCTGATACATTGGTGGAGCGAAAACATCCGCCATACCGATCTCTATATTGGTGAAGATGTCGAGCGTACCGTCAAGAATGCCGACCCGAGGAACAAGAACCGCCACCAGCTGGCTGCCAAGATGTCGCTGCATCAGCAGTTGCCCAATGTCCGCGGCACCGTGCTGTGGTATGCCAAGGCTGCCGTCGACAATGTTGGCAGCTATGGTACTTCTTTGCGTAACGTCTACTGGCGCACACCGGCCCTGATGCCTGTGCAGAAGAATGTCAGCAAGAAGGCGCCCAAGAAGGTTCGCAAGTTGAAATGTCTCGACATCGACGGTCAGCGCGTGCTGTTCTGGACGGCTCCCAAGTCGAAGAACTGGCAGACCGACGTCTTCAAATATGCCGTCTACCGCTTTGACAAAGGTGAGCGCATCGACACCGAGGACGCATCGAAAATCGTTGCTTTCACCACGGGCACCTATTATGAAGTAAAAGTCCCCGGCACATACGTCGTAACCGCCCTGAACCGTGTCCAGAACGAGAGCAAGACGGTCAAAGTCAAGGTAAAACGTTGAACGTTATCTGAGGTAGGGGTTATACTGCAACTCATCAGCCATCGTGCTTTGCGGACCGTGACCGCTGAGCACGATGGTTTCTTTTGGCAGCTCACGAGCCAGGGATTTCAGACTTTGTACCATCAGAGCCCAGGAGCCTTCGGGGAAGTCGGTACGGCCGATGCTCATGCGGAACAGTGTGTCGCCAGTAAAGGCAACGCCCTCTTCTTTGCAATAGAAGACACACGAGCCGTGGCTGTGGCCTGGGGTGCGGATGACCTTCAGCGTATGCGTGCCGAAGGTGATGCTATCGCCATCCTGCAGCAGTCGGCCCGTAGGAGGCTGGTCGTCTTCGATGTCCATGCCGAAGAGGTTGCTGGCCTGTTCGTGCAGCTGCTCCACCAGTTGCTGGTCCTCGGCACATATCTCCACCTTCAGTCCGTATTGTTCGTAGACGTAGGCATTGCCGAAGTTATGATCCAGGTGGCCGTGAGTAGCCAGTAGATGGACGGGCTTCAGGTTGTTTTTACGGAGGTAGGCAGCCAGCGCCTCCTTCTCCTCGTGATAGTAGGCACCGCAGTCGATGATGACACACTCGCCACTCTCGTCGCTCACCACGTAGCAGTTCTCCTGCAACGGGTTGCATATAAAACGCTGAATAGTCATATTGGTAGATATATTACGTTCTTTTCTTTAAACCATTCTTCGCTGAACCATTGGCTGAGTTCAGCGGTTTCAACGATGCGGCGGAACGGCTGCATCTCGGCCTCCAGGTTGCCGCCCTTCAGGCAGAGGATGCCGTTGGGCAGGGCGTTGTGCTGCTCCTTGCTGATGTTTTTGCGGACGATTTTCACCAGGTCGGGTAGGGGCATCACGGCACGGCTGACGATGAAGTCGTACTTGCCTTTCTCGTCTTCGCCGCGCAGATGGGCGGGTTGGCAGTTCTTCAGTCCAATGGCATTGGCCACCTCCTGCGCCACACGAATCTTCTTGCCCGTGCCGTCGATGAGTTTGAACTGGCATTCCGGGAAGAGAATGGCCAGGGGAATGCCCGGGAAACCGCCTCCCGTCCCGAAGTCCAGGATGCGAGTGCCGGGACGGAAGTTAATCATCCGTGCAATGGTCATCGAGTGCAGCACATGGTGCTCGTACAGATTGTCGATGTCCTTGCGTGAGATGACGTTAATCTTTGCGTTCCAGTCGCGATACAGCTCGTCGAGCATTGCTATCTGCCGCTGCTGCTCTTCCGTCAGCTGCGGAAAGTACTTTAGAATCTGTTCCATGCTGCAAAGGTACGGCAAAAAAACGAAATTACACAACAGGGACGGTTCTTTTTGTGTAGTTTATGGGCATTTATTTGGCAGAAAAGGAAAACTTTAGTACCTTTGTCGCCCAAAACCAATATATTATAATAATGAAGAAGATATTTTTGACGGCTTTTGTTGCCTTAATGGCTACAGTCAGCGTGTGTGCCCAGCACGAAGATGGTGACTTGCTTTACCAGCCCCGTGTTGGTATTACGCTGAGTACGCTCTCCGGCATGGACGATGCCAAGATGAAGGTCAACGTCACCTATGGCGTGGAGTGCGAATATTTCTTTGACGACGATTTCAGTATTGCCGGCGGCGTGCTCTTCACCGACCAGGGCGCTAAGTTCAACCAGACCGATGGCGACTATACGATGAAGATTTACTATGCTGCATTCCCCTTTACCCTCAACTATTACGTGCTGCCGGGACTGGCGCTGAAGGCTGGTGTGCAGCCCGCCTACAGGGTCAAGGCGCAGATGGTTGTCGGCAGCGAGAAGGTGGACTTCGACCGTGCGGTGGACGTTCTGCTGGGGGACGAAGGTGCGAAGATGAACAAGTTCGACCTCGCCATTCCCGTTGGCCTGTCCTACGAGTACAACCACATCACCCTCGACGCGCGCTACAACTTCGGCATCACCAAGCTCTTCAGCGACTCTGACGATACCGTTCGCAACCAAGTCGTCGCCGTCACCCTCGGCTACAAGTTCTAACCCGAATTGTGGAAATCGACGACTGATGATGAAGAAGAATTTTCAGGCCGCCTTGTTCGACCTCGACGGCGTGGTGTTCAACACCGAACCGCAGTATACCGTGTTTTGGGGCGCACAGTGCCGCGAGTTCCATCCCGAGCATCCGGGACTGGAGCAGGAAATCAAGGGCATGACGCTGGTGCAAATCTATGACGCGTGGTTCTCGGGCGAGCTGGCCGACAAGCAGGCCCTCATCACTGAGCGCCTGAATGACTACGAGGGGCAGATGTCCTACGACTACGTGGCAGGCTTCGAGGCCTATATCCACTCCTTGCGCAGCCAGGGCGTGAAAACCGCCGTGGTGACCAGTTCGAACCAGCCCAAGATGGAGGCTGTCTACCGTTCGCATCCCGAGTTCAAGGGGCTCTTTGACGCCATTCTGACAGCCGAGGACTTCGAGCGCTCCAAGCCCGATCCCGACTGCTATCTGAAGGCTGCCGAGCGCTTCGGCATTGCCCCCGAGCATTGTGTGGTGTTCGAGGACTCGTTCAACGGCTTGAAGTCGGGTAGGGCGGCCGGCATGTATGTCGTCGGCCTGGCTACCACGAATTCCGCTGAGGCCATCCGTCCGATGTGCGACGAGGTCATTACCGACTACGTCGGAGATGAAAGATGAAAAATGAAAGATTAAAGATTAAAGATTAAACATTAAACATAAAAGATTAAACATTAGAAATCAGAATTATGGCAGGATATTTAGTAAATGACAATAGGAAGGTGACGACGCACCGCTTCATGGAAATGAAGCAGAAGGGCGAGAAGATCAGTATGCTCACGTCGTATGACTACACGATGGCTGGCATCGTCGACAAGGCTGGCATCGACGTTATTCTGGTGGGCGACTCCGCCTCGAACGTGATGGCCGGCAACACGACGACGCTGCCCATGACCGTCGACTATATGATTTACCATGCCCGCTCGGTGGTGCGTGCCGTCCAGCGTGCGTTGGTGGTGTGCGACATGCCGTTCGGCTCGTACCAGGTGAATCCCGCCGATGGTGTCACCAATGCCATACGCATTATGAAGGAGAGCGGCTGCGACGCCCTGAAGATGGAGGGTGGCGTGGAGATTCTCGACACGGTGAAGCGCATCCTCGATGCCGGCATCCCCGTGATGGCGCACCTCGGACTGACGCCCCAGAGCATCAATAAGTTCGGCACCTACGCCGTGCGTGCCAAGGAACAGGCTGAGGCCGACAAGCTGATGAGCGACGCCATTGCGCTGTGCAATGCCGGCTGCTTCGGCATCACGTTAGAGAAGGTGCCTGCCGCCCTGGCCACTGAGGTCACCAAGGCCGTGAAGTGTCCCACCATCGGCATCGGCGCCGGCAACGGTACCGACGGCCAGGTGCTGGTTATTGCCGACATGCTGGGCATGACGCAGGGCTTTTCACCGCGTTTCCTCCGCCGCTATGCCGACATCGGTTCGGTCATCACCGACGCCGTGGGCCACTATGTCAGCGATGTCAAGAGTGGCGACTTCCCTAATGAAAACGAATCGTATTAAGCATTGAATACACAGAGTACCCCCGTTCATATTAAGTTATGGCACAAAGACTTTTGGCTGTTGTTGGTGGCTGACCTGCTGCTGACGACGGCAGTCTACGTGCTGGTGCCCACCATGCCGCAGTGGCTGATGGAGACGGAGAACTTTTCACCCATGGAGACCGGCCTGTCGATGGGTGCTTTCGGCTTGGGACTGTACCTGCTGGGCGCACAATGCTCTTGGCTGGTGCAGCGCTACCGCCGCAACGTGGTGTGCATCTGTGCCGTCATCGGACTGGCATTAGACATGGCGCTGCTTTGGTATATCGACGGCCTGCACTCCGAGTTTGTCGAGTTCTGGGTCATCCTGCTGCAGCGTCTGCTGTTGGGTGCCACGTTCGGACTGGCGCAGATGGTGCTGGCGTCGACGCTCATCATCGACACCTGCGAGTCGTACCAGCGCACCGAGGCCAACCACAGCGCGGCGTGGTTTGCACGCTTTGCCCTGTCGGTAGGACCGTTGGCGGGCCTGCTGGTCTACGGCCTGCTGGGCTTCGACAAGGTGCTCTACGGTGCTATCGGCTGTGCCCTGTTGGCCGTGGTACTCATCAAGCTGGTGGTGTTCCCGTTCCGTGCTCCCGAGGAGGGCGTCCACATGGCCTCGCTCGACCGCTTCCTGCTGTCGCATGGCGAGGCGCTGTTCACCAACCTGCTGCTGGTGAGCTTGACCGTCGGTATGGTGCTGACGCTGTCGTTGCAGGTGCTGTTCTATGCGCTGATGATGGGCGGTTTCCTGCTGGCGCTGCTGGCCCAGCGCTTCGTGTTCCGCGATGCCGAACTGAAGAGCGAGGTCATCAGCGGACTCATCCTGCTGCTGGCCGCCCTGCTGGTACTGTTAGTGGCACCGCAGTCACCCGTCGCCCCGTTGCTGATGGGGCTGAGTGTAGGCATCATCGGTTCGCGCTTCTTGCTGTTCTTCATCAAGCTGAGCCGCCACTGTCAGCGCGGCACGTCGCAGAGCACCTTCTTCCTGTGCTGGGAGTCGGGCATCGCCCTCGGCGTGGGTCTTGGCTATGCCGTTCTCTACGGTCAGCGCGACACCTTATTATATATATGTCTCGCCTTGACTGCTGCTGCCCTGCTGATGTACCACTTCTTCACACACCAGTGGTTCCTGGCTCACAAGAACCGTTGACGTTTTCGCCCTGCCAGCATCCGCTAACACACTGCCGCCTCCATGTCCCAACACTCCCTGAAGCGACGTCCGCCGCTGGCGCTCAGGCAAGTGGCGCACCAAGGGCTTCGTCAGGTAGCAAAGCCACAAAAAGAAGACCGGCAGCTCTCGTAGTCTGCCAGTCCCCTTCGTTGTTTTTAGCCTTCAGCCTTCAGCCCTCAGCCCTCAGACATCTGCCTTCAGCTCTCGCTTAGTCCTCTCCAGGCGTGTCACTTTCACCGCCGTTGTCATCACCGCCATTGTCGCCGGTGTTGTCACCAGTGTTCGTGCCTCCGGAGTTGCCACCATTGTCACCGCCGGTGTTACCACCCTGGTTGCTGCCGTTGTTGCCGCCAGAATTCGTGCGCCCTCGCCATTCTCGGCTTCCTCGTCATCCTTGCCAGACAGCAGGCTCTTGACGTTGACGAACTCGGCCTTCTTGATGAACTCGCGACTGGAGAGGTTGTCCTCCTCGGTCTGGTCGGGCAGGAAGCGGATGTGCAGCGCCTTCAGGTGCTGGTTCACGTTGAAGTCCGACTCCTTGTCGGCACCGCCCTTCTGGCACTCGCAGGTCAGGTAGAACGTACCGAGTCCGGCAATCTTCACCTTCTTCGACTCCAGCAGCATCTCCAGGAGACAGGTCTTGAACTTCTTCATCACACCCTCCACCACGTCGGCGGTGAATACTGAGCCGTGCTCAGAGATGTGCTTGGCGAGCTTCTCGATACTCAGCGTCTCGATGCTCTTCAGACGGGCGTACCACTTCCCGTACATCACGGACTCCGAGTCCTTGATGTCATTCTGGTACACTTCATAAAGAATTTTACTCATGGTATTAGATTATTAAGTTTAACTAAATCCAGGTCAGGACTCTCCTGCCTTTCTATTATCTTAGATGATACAAAGGTACAAAAAATCGGGGAAATACACAAACATTTTACCAATTATTTTGTACTAATAAGTGTTAAACTTTAAGTTAAATTCCATAGCACTATCTTAATCGGCGTTGAGGGGGGATAGAAAAGGTAATTCAGGTATGGAATTCCTACTTTTTCTTCGATTATATTTGGAGTCTACAAGATTATTTTGTATCTTTGCCCTCAAAATAATATTATAATGTCTATGAATGCAACATCAATGAACAACCTTTGGACTTATATCCAGGGACTCTCGCTGACTGCCAGCAATCGCAAGTGGTTGGCTGAACGGCTGATAGAAGTTGATCGTACGACTCCTCCCGTGTTGCAAACTTTAGAGGAAGCTTTGTCCGACCTTGACGAATCTGAGAAAGAGTTTGAGCGTGGCGATGTGCTGACGGATGAAGAGTTCAACACTAAGTGTCAGACTCTGATTGACAGCTTTGCCGTTTAGTTATGCAGTTAGAAGTTTCGAAACGGGCCCAGCAGCAATGGCTTCGCATCCTTGTTTATTATAATGAGATGGGTGGCCAGCGTGCAGCAGCTAATCTTCATCAGAAATACCTGAAGAAGAAGGAACGGTTGCTGAAACATCCTGAGAGTGGCTTTCCTGAGCCTTTATTGGCCGATAGAAAGATACATTATCGTGCTTCCATCATCAACGACTATTACAAGGTTATTTACTACGTGAAAGGTGACGTCCTTCGCATTGCCGCATTCTGGGACATGCGCATGAATCCTGATAAACTTAAAAAAACAATATAATATATTATGTTGAGCTCTTAAAACTGCAGATGCCTATGGGCTGAGAGAAATAAATAAAATAGGACATATAGGATGAGTGCACAACGGATTGCGACGCAACACTCTCGCAGAGAGAACCGACCCCGTTGCGCACTTGTTTATTTGTAGAAGCCGATGCAGACGTAGTGGCGAGGTGGGCATCAAACTCATTGATTACTGTGTTTTCCATTGATTTTTCGTGTGATGAGTTTAACATAATAGTCGAGGCCGAAGATGCTGGCGACGAGCAGGAAGGCCTGGGCGACATAGACCAGCAGACCGTTTGACACGTCGTCAATCATGATGACCTGATAGGCCACCAGCGCAATGCTGCTCACGATGAGCAGCACCGCACAGGCATACTGAGAGATTTTGAAGCGCGTGTTTTCCATAGTGTTTTGATTATCATAGGTTTCTATGATACAAAGGTACAAAAAAAAGCTGAGACTACCAAATAAAACCATCATTAATTGGCTTAATCTATATCAAGAAATAGAAGGTGAAATCGAATCTTTAGCGTATATTCTTGCGGAAATGTCGAAAGGATTCTTTAACTTTGCCAGTTGTTTCGCGCTATAAAATCGGCGCATAAAATGGAAGAAAGTCTATGTTGATATCAAGAAGAGTTTTCAATCAGTACCACGCGGCGACCAAGTCGGCAACGACCTGGTCGGTCAGTGATGTCGTGCTACAGCGTCTTGGTATTAACGGAGGCGGGGCAATAGCGGTCAGTTCTTACGATCAGTCGCTCGACGATTCTACAACCCACATCACAATTCACCAACAATTCAACACTATCCGCAATGGTCAGTCAGCAACTTTCACGAGCCAGTCCCCCCGAGGGATTCTCCATCGCCCGTCAGGTGATGATGAATGTGGCTGTCCACTATCTGGCCAATGGCGGACCATCTGTTGCCAGAGCGCATGTTGAAACGGTGGCCAGTGAGCTGAAGATCTATCCTGACTGTCATGAAACCTATCTCGACACGATGGCGATGATTGCCGAGGCTGAGCAAGCCGAACGGTTGAAGACAGAAGAACTCCGCAAGCAACAACAGCAGGAAATGATCAGTTCGATGGTGGACGCCATCAAGTCCGCCAAGCCTGCGAAACAATCATCAGCCAGCAAGCCCTCCCAGCAGAAACTCCATGATGTCAAGCTGCCGCCGAAGCTCAGCTCGGAGAAAGCCATGCGCCTCTGGCAGAAGCTGCAACAGGCGGGACTCATCGACGAGTATTACCAGCCGATAGGACTCACGCGAACCGATGTGGCGCTGCTGGCCGAAGAGATGAACATTCGGTTGGGCGATGAGAACGATAACCTGTTGGACATCAAGGAGTGGAAGCCTTACGAAACGCTTTGGCACAGGAAGAACATGAAAGCCGACCTTCAGCGTGCCCTCAAGCAGGATAAGACACCGGAATTCAGAGACAAGCTCAAGAGAATATCAGAGGGGAAAGCCCTTCGGTAGTGCCTACCGGTAGGCACTACCGCGTGACATAGACCGCCGCTTCTTCGTAACTTCGCGCTGTAAAAACATATACGATTATGGCAAAAAGTACAGAACTCCTACAAAAGATCTACGATGCATCTGACCATGGATTAAACATCATCACTGACATTTTCCCCGAGGCCCTGAGTGCCGACGGGAAAAAGAAGAAATTCCGTCTCCGCACAGGTGAGAAGACTCCGTCGGCCTGTCTGAAGGACCCCTCGGGTAACGTCGACTACTACCGCGTCATCGACTACGGCGGCGGCAGCGGCGAACGCTGTTTCTCACCGATTGACATCTACATGCGCGACAAGGGCTACACGCAGCACCAGTTCGCGCTGGCCCTCCACGAACTGATGGAGCAATACAACGTGAGCGAGGAACTCAGAAAGAACGTCAACAAGCCCGACATCACCAGTCGCGACGCCACAGACAGTGAGATAGGCCAGCCGCCGAGACTGAAGACCAGGTCGACCTTCAGCAACGACGACCTCGCCGCATGGGGCCCGCGCGTAAAAGCCGAACACCTGAAGGAACTCGGCTGGGCTCCTGTGGCGTCGGTAGAGACCACCAGGGACAAGACGACCACCATCAAGCAAGCCACCGAACACTATCCCATCTTCGTCGAGACCTGTGACTACATCGACGAGCAAGGCATCGTCCGCCAGTTCCAGAAGGTCTATGAACCCAAGAGCTACAACAAGGGCTTCCGCTTCTTCACCATCGGCAGTGTGCCCCAGCATTACATCTTCGGACTCTCCGCTCTGAGAAAGAAGTATCAGGAGCGCGGCGAGGAAAAACTCCCGGAGGTGGTGATTGTCAGCGGTGGCAGCGATGCCGCCAACTGCCTGAGCATGGGCTATCAGCCGGTATGGCTCAGCAGCGAGACCGCCGACCTCACCGACGAACAGTTCATGCAACTCCAGAAGTACGCCCGTCGCATCGTGCTGATTCCCGACATCGACGCCACCGGACGAAAGCAAGCCCAGCGACTGGCACTCCGATTTCCGCAACTCTATATTGCCTGGCTCACACCCGAGGATATGGGCCGTCTGCACGACAACCGCCACAGGGCGAGAAAGGACCTGAAGGACTTTATCCAGCTGCACCCCCACCGCGACGACATGAAGCGCCTGATGGACCGTGCCGTATGTACCCTCTACTGGACGAAGACGGAAGACAAGGAGGGTAACACGCAATATGTCATCCTGCCTGCCCGTCTGAACTACTACCTCGCCATGAACGGCTTCTATACGCTCCGCGACGACACCCGCAAGGAGCCGCTCTACATCTATGTGGACGGGGCCAAGGTGCGCCGCGTGGTGGCGAAGACCATCGTGAACTTCCTCATCGCACAGGCTAAGCGCGACGGTCTCGACGAGGCGCTGCAGAACAGACTGCTGCGCTGCCGCGACCTGCCGACCGACCACGTGAGCCACCTGGAGGAGCGCGACGACCTCGACTTCACGAAGTGTACGGCCGAGTCACAGCTGTTCTTCTTCCGCAACGGCTGGACAGAGGTCACCGCCGAGGGCATCAAGCTACGTCGCTACTCCGACCTCGACGGCAGTTACGTGTGGGAAGACACCATCATCGACCACGACTACCGGCAGATGGCGCCGATGTTCAAGGCCGGACGGCTCGACGACGGCGGCTATGCCGTCGATCTTCCCGGACTGCCGCCAAGCAAGTTCTTCCAAATCATCATCAACACCTCGCGCCTGCACTGGCGCAAGGCCGACGAGGGTGGACTGGAACTCACGGACGAGGAACAGCGCGAGGAACACCAGTGTCTGGCCAGCAAACTGGCCTGCATCGGATACCTGCTCTTCGGCTACAAGTCGGAGTCGGAGGCCTGGGCACCCATCTGCCAGGACTCGAAGCTGGCCGAGAGCGAGGACGAGTGTAACGGCGGCAGCGGCAAGTCGCTCTTCCTGAAGGCCGTCAGCCGGTTGCTCCGCATGTTCTATATCGATGCCCACGTGCCATCCATCGTCGACAACCGTTTCCTGTTCGACGGTGTGACGGAGGATACCGACCTGATTATCGTCGATGAGTGCGACCGCCGGCTGAACTTCGACTTCTTCTTCGGACGCATCACCGGCGACCTGAAGGGCGAGGAAAAGGGCAACCACCCGTTCCAGATACCCTTCGCCAGGAGTCCGAAGATTGCCTTCGCCACGAACTACGTGTTGAAGAAGCACGATGCCAGCACCGAGCGCCGCATCTGGCCGCAGGTCTTCTCTGACTATTATCACGAGGCCACGCGCCTGAACGACTACCGCGAGTCGCGCACCATCCGCGACGATCTCGGCTGTAACCTGATGGGGTCGGAATACACCGAACAGGACTGGCAGGCCGACATCGCCTTCATGCTGCAGTGCCTGCAGTTCTATCTGTCGCTGCCCAAGGGCGAGCGCCGCATCATGCCGCCGCTGGGACGCATCGGACTACGTGAACAAATGGCGGCTGTGGGCAAGGACTTCAAGTCGTGGGCCGACGAGTTCCTGGCCGAGGACGGCGGCAACCTCGACTGCGAACTGAAGGCCGAGGACATGCTGTCAGCCTTCAATGCCGAGACCCGCTACGGCTGGTCGCCCAAGAAGTTTGCCCAGCACCTGAAGGCCTACTGCGACATGTCCCCGCACATCCACTGCCTGAACCCCGCCTCGAAGACCGGCAAGAAAACCGACGGCGAGCGCTGGCAGAAATATGAGGGAAATAGTGGCCGGAAGACCTATTATTATGTAGAAACGGAACGTAAGTTCGCAGAGAATTCCCAAAAGACAGAACCTGAAGAGCAAGATATTCTGTTCTGATCTCGCACATCATCATTTGGCCCGCTTGTTTGAGCGGGCTTTTTTTGACTCAGATGTGGCCTTACTCACATCACTCCTTATTCTTCAACTCCTATTTTTGTTTTTCCAACTTAGACCCCCAATTTTTCCTTTTTAATCTGAGCAATCTGAGTCAAAGGAAAGAACTCTTTCGTAATAGTCTTATTATTAAGCAGTTATCGGTGATTTGATTATTAACTCACATCTGACTCACATTTGACTCACATTTGCATCACATCACGATCTGAGTCACCGTCACCGCCATTTCTCACGCCCTTACGCCCCACCATGAACGAGCCGTAACCTCATGCTCGACGAGATTACGGCTCGTCGATGGTGAGATTACGGCTCGTAAATCATGGGGTCGGTTCGGGGAGAAATGCCTAGGGCTGTGTGTGTGTGGATGAGTTGGAGGCCAGGTTCTCCAGATACTTCTGGGGCGTGATGCCCTCGATTCTTTTGAAGGTGCGCTGCAGGACGGTGCGGTCGGTGAAGCCGCAGTGCTGGGCGACGGCATCGTTCGACCAGTCGGGATGGGCGGCGATGATGCGCTTGGCCTCTTCCACGCGCAGCTGGGCTATCCACTCGGTGTATTTCAGTCCTTGCTGGTGCAGCCAGGTGGTCAGGCGGTAGCGGCTGATGCCGATGTCTTGTGCGGCCAGGGGCTGCAGCAGTCCTGTCTGGCAGTAGCCTCCTCGGGCTTTCCATGCCTCCACGGCCTGCTCCACCTCGCTCATCACCTCGGGCGACAGTACGGCAGCGTCGGCGGTGCCAGCGTCTGTCTGCTTTCCATTATTTAAGTTTTCCAACTCTTCTTCCATCTCGGCGGCGTTCTGCTCAGCGGCCTGCATGCGCTCGGGTGCGGGACTGGTGAGGTAGAAGCAGAAACTGTCCACCAGATAGAACATTAGGAAATAGACGGCGAAGGCGACGGCGAGCATCCCCGGGCCTGAGCTGAAGATGGCCACGGGCACCATCAGCGCCAGCAGCATCAGGCCGACAATGCTATACTGCATCCAGCGCAGCATGCCGTCGGTGTCGCGGTCGTAGTAGTCGTGCAGCGCACGGTGCATGGCCACGATGCTCACCGAGTGGCGCCACGTGTAGTAGCCCTGCATCAGCATGTAGAGCACGGCTCCCGTTCTCTCGGCCAGTCGCATTTGCAGCGTGTCGCTCAGCAGCGGCTTGCCGTCGGTCAGTGCGGCCACGGCCAGCATAGCCATCGTCACCGTCCACACCGCCGGTCCCGTCCATCGGTCGGCCAGGCTCAGATTGCCCCTCCGCTGCAACAGCAGTATGGCACGGGCGAAGAGATAGGAGGCCGGTATGAGCATGGCCAGGTTGAGCATCACCGACTGTGTGATGCCCATCACCCTCAGTCCCGTCTTCAGCTGTATGGCGAAGTGCAGGGACAGCAGCACCGTGCCTGTGGTCATCAGCCTGCGAGCCTGACGGGCATGACGGCTCTTGATGCGCCGTTCGCGCAGGAAGAGCAGCTTCACCGTGAGCAGCAGCATCAGCACCACTGCCGTGAATTGCATCATCTGGAGTGTAATCATAACCGATGCAAAGGTACTCTGTTTCTGTGAAAAACACGCCAAAAGGTGTGACAATTTTCAAAATTGTCACACTTGAATGCCCTAAAAACTTTATAATTGTCACACCTATCGCATAATTGTCACACCTTATATAATATAAAAGATGTATCTTTGCAACCAAAATCAATCACAAACAAAACCGCTTATGAACGAACTGACCCGTTTCATCACCGAGACCCCCCTGTGGCTCACCATCATCTTCTTCGCAGTTTTTGCCGCGATGTCGATATGGTGCCTTGTGCTCTTGGTGCAGGCCCTGCGTGGCAAATAATTCTCCGGAACAAACCGAATATTAACAATTAAATCAACCCCAAAGATGAAACAGTACAAATTATCACACATTGCGCGGGCGGCCATGCTGCTTGCCGTGTTGGCGATGCTCGCCGCCACGCCATGCACCGCAAGCAGAAGTCCGACGACCCACAGCCCGACGGCGGCGACAAGGAATGATTGTCAACAACAAATAAACATTATACATTAATACATTATACATTATATTATTATGATACACAACATCAGCAGATTCATCACTGCCCTCGCACTCCTCGCCACCGCGCAGGGGGCGTGGGCGCAGACACCCAGCGGCAACTGGGACACCTGGGTAAGTGAAAACAACATCGACTGGGAAAGCGCCGACGCCAAGGCCGCAGCCATACCCCAGAGCGAAGACGGCTCCACCGTCTATATCTCCACCGCCGAGCAACTGGCCTACTACGCCTACGCCGTGAACAACGACAAGCAGATTTCCGGCAGCGCGTCGGGCTACTACTGCGGACGCACCGTCGAACTTTTGGCCGACATCGACCTCAGCGCACACTACTGGACGCCCATCGGCACAAACAGCAGCTACTACTTCAACGGCTTCTTCCACGGCAACGGCCACGTCATCAGCGGCATGAACATCAAGCTCAGCAGCACGGACAACGGCATCACTTGCATCGGCCTCTTCGGCCACATCAGAGGCCGCAACTCCGGCACCGGCACCACCAGCATCACCAACCTCACGTTGAAGGATTTCAGCGTCAGCAACACCACTAACCCCACGAACCACATCTATGTGGGCGGCTTGGTAGGACATTGCAACAAAAACGGCACCACCACCAGCATCACCAACTGCTGCCTGATAAACGGAACCGTGTATAGCGACGGTGCCCAGAGGTTCTCTCTCGGCGGGCTGGTAGCCGGCGGCACGCCCACGACTTGCGCCAACAACTACCGCTACAACGTCAGCACGACGGCCAGGAATGATGAAACGGTTCACTACCCGATTAGCGGCGAGTCCGTCGCCAACTGCGCCACGCTCACCGTCGGCACCCACGGCAGCGTCGCCATCGGCGGCAGCGTCGGCGTAATCACTGACGGCAAAATCTACGCCGCCAGCGGCCAGACCGTCACCCTCAGCGATACCCCCGACGCCGGCTACATGGTAGGCTACACCGCCAGCGGCGTCACCGTCACCAGCGGCGCGTTCACCATGCCCGCCAACGACGACGCCACCGTCGCCGCCACCTTCGCCCCCGACCCCGCCCACTTCTCGCAGTCGGGCGACGAGTACACCATCCACACCGCCACGGGCTGGGGCGTGTTCTGCGACCTCATCGCCGACGGCGAATCGTTCAGCGGCAAGACCGTCAGCCTCGATGCCGACATCACCGTCACCCGCATGGCGGGCAGCGGCGACAACCCCTTCTGCGGCAACTTCGACGGCGGCGGCAATACGCTGACGTTCACCGCCGACGCCGCCGACAACTACTGCGCCCCCTTCGTCAGCGTCAAGGGCGGCACCACAGCCGACGATGCCACGACCATCAGCAACCTCAACGTCGTGACCACCATCACCGCCAATGACTACCGCCACATGGCCGGACTCATCGCCCTGCAATGGGGCCACGTCAACGTCAGCGGCTGCAACGCCACGGTCAACATCAGCAGCACCGTGGGCACCAGCAACCCCCACGACCTCTATCCCGCCGGACTCGTCAGCCAGGCATCCTCGGACAATGGCGGCACGCTGACCGTCACGGGCTGTATCGCCAGCGGCACCATCAGCACCGACGGCAAGTACGCCGCCGGACTCGTCGGCATCGTGCAGGGCACGGCCAGCATCAGCGACTGCATCAGCAGCGTCACCATCGACAGCTCCACCAGCGGCGACGGCACCCACGGCGGCATCGTCGCCGTAGTCAACGGCTCGGGCACCATCACGGGCAGCGTGTTCAATGGCAAGCTGCTCACCACTGGCGAGACTGCCACTGGCAACTGCGCCGGCTTCATTGCTTGGGGCAACGGCAGTATCAGCAACTGCCTCTACGCCCCCGCCGCCATTGAAGGCGACGAGGCCGAGGTGGTGGCTGGCACGGGTGACTATCCCAGCGGCACCTTCTACCGTGGCACTGCGCCCAGCGTATCCAACTGCTACTACACCCGCACCCTCGGCACCGTGCAGGGCAAGGCCACCCGCACCGTCACCGCCGCCGACGAGTACACCACCGTTGCCGTAGCCCTCACCGGCGACGCTACCGAGTACAACGTCAGCGGCATCACCGCCTACAGCGGCGGAGGCCTGCAGCTCGGCGAGACCCTCTACTACGGCAGCGGCGACGCAGTCAGCCTCACGCTCTCGAACACCGCCACCGGCGCACCCGCAGGCTACCAGTACGCCGGCTACACCGCCAGCGCAGGCACCCTCGACGACAACAACATCCTCACCATGCCCGACGACGACGTGACTATCAGCGTCGCCCTCGCCCCCATTGACTGGGCAACCGTGAACCTGGGCAACTCGGAAGACCCCTACATGATATATAATAAGGATCAGCTCGACCTGCTGGCCCACCGCGTCAACGGCACACACGGCGAGACCTGCCAAACCGACGGCTACGAGGACACGTACTTCCAGCTCGCCAACGACATCAAGTACACCCACAAAGCCGACGGTGAGGAAGGCGCAGATGCCGAGAACAACTACGAGGCCATCGGAGGCTACTACGACGGCTACTACCGCTCCTTCTGCGGCCACTTCAACGGCAATAACAAGACCATCAGCGGCATCCGCATCTACAAGGACGGCAACGGCGACGCCGACTGGTACCAAGGCATCTTCGGCCGGACATACGGCGCCGACATCCACGACCTCACCCTCGCCGACGCCCGCATCACCGGCTACGACCGCACCGGCGGCATCGTGGGCTACAACATCGGTGGCACCGTCACCCACTGCCACGTGGCCGGCGACGTTGCCGTCTGCGCCGTGCAGCCCAATGCCAGGTACCACGGCGGCATCGTGGGCTACAACACCGGCACCATCGAGCAGTGTACCAGCGCCGCCACCCTCACCATCGCCGACGCCACCAGCACCCAGTACTACGGCGGCATAGCAGGCTACAACAGCAGCAGAGGCACCCTGCGCGACAACCTCGCCATCGGCGCCACCGTGCCCGCCACCGCGGACAACACCTACGGCGCCATCACCGGCTACAACGGCCGCACCCTCCTGCGCAACTACTACGCCGCCTGCAACGTGGCCAACGTGGAGAACGCCACCGGCGTAGGCTGCGGCTACATCGACGACGGCAACGGCGGCTACATCACCGCCGACGTCAACAACGACAACAACCCCGACGGCGCCGTGTGCATCAACACCCTCGCCCTCACCGCCAACCAAGCCCCCGACGGCAACTACTGGACCACCTACTACAACAGCGCCCTGGGCTTCACCATCGACGCTGACGAGAACGCCTGCGCCTACACCGCCACATACAGCGGCAGCCAGCTGACGCTGCACAATCTGGGCAAGGAGATTCCCAAGAACACGGCCGTCATCATCGTGGCCGACAACGGCGTGGTGAGCATGACCGCCGCCACCGTCCTCCCGGCCTACAGCGGCACTAACGACCTGCGCGGCGTGGATTACGACACCCCTGTGGCCAACATCCGCAGCGACCTCGGCGAAGGCACCCTCTACGTCCTCGGCATGACCACCGTCGACAATGAGAAGCACTTCGGCTTCCACCGCTACACGGGCGAGGAGATGGCCGCCCACAAGGCATTCGTCTTCGTCGGCGGCAGCCAGGCCGCCCGCAGCCTGACAATGGTCTTCGACGAAGCAACGGGCATCAGCGACGCTACGCGTCTAAATAATAAAGAAGAAATAAAAAATAATAATTGGTTCACCCTCGACGGTCGCCGCCTGCAGGCCAAGCCCACCGCCCCCGGCATCTACGTGAACAACGGCAAAAAGGTCGTGATAAAATAAAAAGGAAATACAATTATGAAGAGAACATATCAGAAACCCACGACGAAGGTCGTTCCCATTCAGCACAGGCAGATGCTCTGCGGCAGTCCCTACGACAAACAGAATGCACCGCTCGAGACCTACGACGAGGACGAGGACGTCATCGATCAGAAGGGCTACATCTGGTAAGGCCCCCGACAGCGCAGGTGGTCGCTCCGCGACCCCTCGACGACAACAACGACAAATACATAAACATTAAACATATAACAGTATGAACAACATCATTCAAACAATCCGACACACCGCGAGGGCAGCCACCGTGCTGCTCCTGAGCGTGCTCACGACGATGACGGCGTGGGCGAACGACGCCGTGACGTACATCGACGAGAACGGCGTGACGCAGACCGTCACCGACTACTACGCCCTGACTGGCAGCGAGACGCCAGACGGCAATGGCAGGGTAGTGTTGATTCAGGATGTGGTCGTCGTCAACAGCAACGTCACCTACGACCAAAAAGGGCTTAATCTCAACGCCAGATCCGGAAACGAAATAAAGCTCATCCTCTGCGACGGATGTACCCTCACCATCAACAGCAATAGCAACGACTTTAGACAGGTTGTAGTTAGTAAGACCCTCACCATCTACGGCCAGACCAACAACAGTGGCAAGCTGGTGGTCAACGCCAGCAATCAGACTGCCATCCATGCCGGTGATATGGATAAACACGTCACCGTCACCGTGAACGGCGGCACCGTCGAGTCCACAAGTACACACAACTATGGCCGTGGTCTGACATGTAGTGCCCTCGTCTTCAACGGTGGCAACCTCAAGCTTGAGGGCAACGTGGGAGTGCAATGCCATAGCAACACCGCCCAGACCGTCACCCTCAACTGGCGCAGTGCCAGCGACCGCGTCTATATCAGCAGTTTCTCCTATGTCAACACCGTCAACATCGGCGGCGCGGGCGGAAAGTGCTTCACCGACGGCAACGGCAACTACTACGGCGGCACATACACCAGCGGCTTCTCTGCCTTCTCCGGCAAGGAACTGCAGCCCGCCACTGCCCGCACCCTCGTCCTACCCGACGGCGTGACCGCCACCGGCGCCCTCTTCACCGACAGCGGCGTGGACTACTACGCCCCAGGCTCCACCGTCACCCTCAGCGACCTGCCCGCCGCCTCGGCTGGCTACCTCGACTGGCAGTACACCGTGAACGGCACGCCCATCGACGGCACGTCGTTCACCATGCCCGCCGACGCCAACGCCACCGTCGCCCTCACCCATCAGCCCGACCCCACCGACTTCGAACTGACCGCCACCGACGAGTACACCATCCACACCGCCGACGGCTGGGGCGTGTTCTGTGATGCCTTGCAGGACAACGACACCTACAACCGCTTCAGCGGCAAGACGGTGAAGCTGGGCGCGAACATCAGCGTCACCCGCATGGCGGGCGCCAGCGGCAAGGACTTCACCGGCACCTTCGACGGACAGGGCAACACGCTGACCGTCAACTATGCCAACACGGACAACAACGTGATGACGGCTCCGTTCAGCTATGTGGACGGCGCCACCATCCGGAACCTCATCGTCGATGGCTCCATCACCGGCAGCGCCTACCGTGCAGCGGGCATCATCGGCGAGACAGGCAACACCACAAGCCATATCACCAACTGCGTGAGCAGCGTCACCATCAGTGGCGACCGCTACACAGGCGGCTTCAGCATCGGCGGAAACGTCGCCATCGAGGGCTGCGTGTTCAACGGAAAAATCAACGCCACCAGCAGAAGCGGTGGCTTCATAGGCCACAGCAACAGCGCACAGGTGATTAAGAACTCACTCTTCGCCCCGAAGGACGGCTCCAGCATCAGCGGCGGCACGTTCTACTACAATGGCGGTGGTGATGTCGACCCCGTCAACAGCTACTACACCCGCGCCCTCGGCACGGCGCAGGGCAAGGCTCTCCATAGCGTGACGGCAGGTGACGACGTGACGCTGGCACTCAGCGGCACAGCCACCGAGTACACCGTCAGCGGCATCACTGCCTACGAGGGCAACCAAGGCATCAAGTACGGCACAACATACTATGCCGGCAGCGGCGACGCAGTCAGCCTCACGCTCTCGAACACCGCCACCGGCGCACCCGAAGGCTACAAGTACGGCTACACCGCCAGCGCCGGCACCCTCATCGGCTCAACGCTCACCATGCCCGCTGAGGACGTGACCATCAGCGTCAACACCGCAGTCCTCACCGCCATCCCCTGGGACGGCGACGGCACCGAGGGCAGTCCCTACATCATCAAATACGCCAGCCAGCTCGACCTGTTGGCCTACCGCGTCAACGGCACACACGGCGAGACCCGCCGAGAAGACGGCTACGAGAACAAGTTCTTCCAGCTCGCCAAGGACATCAGCTACACCCACACCAGCGACTGGGACGCTTTCGATAGCGACGAGAGCAACTTCGAGGCCATCGGAGGCTACTACTACGACGACGACCGCTCCTTCAGCGGCCACTTCGACGGCAATAACAAGACCATCAGCGGCATCCGCATCCACAAGGACGGCATCGGCAACGCCAACATGTTCCAAGGCATCTTCGGCCTGACAGGCTCCGGCGCCGACATCCACGACCTCACCCTCGCCAACGCCCGCATCACCGGCTACGACTACACCGGCGGCATCGTGGGCTACAACGACGGCGCCACCGTCACCCACTGCCACGTGGCCGGCGACGTTGCCGTCTGCGCCGTGCAGTCCTATGCCCACTACCACGGCGGCATCGCGGGCAACAACGACGGCACCATCGAGCAGTGTACCAGCGCTGCCAACCTCACCATCGCCGGCGCCACCAGCGCGTACTACGGCGGCATAGCAGGCATAAACCAAGGCACCCTGAGCGACAACCTCGCCATCGGCGCCACCGTGCCCGCTGCCGCGTACAACACCTACGGCGCCATCACCGGCTCCAACGGCGGCACCCTCCAGCGCAACTACTACGCCAACTGCAAAGTGGCCAACACGGAGAACGCCACCGGCGTAGGCTGCGGCGACATCAGCGACGGCAACGGCGGCTACATCGTCGCCGACGTCAACAACGACAACAACCCCGACGGCGCCGTGAGCATCAACACCCTCGCCCTCACCGCCAACCAGGCCCCCGACGGCAACTACTGGACCACCTACTACAACGGCGCCCTGGGCTTCACCATCGACGACGACGAGCACGCCTGCGCCTACACCGCTACATACGGCGCCGGCCAGCTGACGCTGCACAAGCTGGGCAAGGAGATTCCCGCCGGCACGGCCGTCATTATCGTAGCCGACAACAGCGTGGTGAGCATGACCGCCGCCACTGCCCTCGATGACATCAGCGGCACTAACGACCTGCACGGCGTGGATTACGATACCGATGTGGACGACATTACCTCGGACCTCGGCACCGGCACCTTCTACGTCCTCGGCATGACCACCGTCAAGAATGAGCAGCACTTCGGCTTCCACCGCTACACGGGCGAGGAGATGGCCGCCCACAAGGCATTCGTCTTCGTCAGCGGCAGCCAGGCCGCCCGCAGCCTGACAATGGTCTTCGACGAAGCTTCGGGCATCAGCGACGCTACGCGTCTAAATAATAAAGAAGAAATTAACAATAATAATTGGTTCACCCTCGACGGTCGCCGCCTGCAGGCCAAGCCCACCGCCC
>CACXAG010000019.1 GCA_902765585.1 uncultured Prevotellaceae bacterium | reverse complement strand
GTCCTGATGGCGCACGGAGGAGGTGGTGGTGCGATAGGGCTTGCTGCCGGGGTCGTCCAGATTGTAGAACCATACCGTCATACCGTCGGGGTCGCTGCTGGCGTAGTCACGCCAGTCTACGTCGAGGGTGACGCTGTAGAACTCGTCACCATAGACATAGAGCTCGCGCCTGCAACTGGCGAGAGCCAGGAACAGGAGGGCAACGAGGGCGAGCCTAACGGCGAAATACGGTTTGTTCATATATTTTCAACCACGAATTTTACGAATTACACGAATAAAGTTTTTTACTACAACGAATTTTACGAATTACACGAATATATTATTATTTCTTATATTGTTTCTGCTCATATTTGAGTTTTTTCTTTTCGTATTTGCGATTGGCCTTTTCTTGTTTGGCCTTGAGCTTTTCTTGTTTGGCTTTCAGCTTTTCGGCCTTGCGGGCGGCCTTGCGCTCCGACTTCGACATGCTGTACCACTGGATGGTGCGGAGGTCGCGCTGCTGGCGCAGCTGTTCGCGCTCGGCCTCGCGCTGCATCACACCGATGTTGCGGATGGAGTCGCGCTCCACGGCCACTGCCCGTCGGTAGATGCCCTTGCGGGTGTTGAAGACGTAGCCGATGGAGATGTTGGCGTGTGGCGTACCAGCCCAGTTGAAGGTCTTGGTGTGCTGCCACATCAGGTGGTCGTCGTAGCGCTCGGTATGGCTCTCGGGATAGAGGGTGCTGCCGTAGTAGCGACGGTAGGGCGCAAAGATGTAGCCCAGTCCGATGCCGGCATCGAAGGCCCACTGACGTCGCTTGCCGAAGCGATGCTGCCAGCCCAGGTTGAGGAAACCCATGACCACCTCGAACTGGTAGCCCTTGCTCTTCCATTCCAGGTCACCGTAGCCACCGCCTGCTGCCAGTCCGATGTGGAAGCCGTCCAGCGTGTGGTGGTGCTTGCGGTTGCCCAGCCAGTAGCGCAGCTCCACGGAGCCGTAGAGTATCTCGTTGGCGTAGGCGTTGTGGGCAAATGTCCACCACGATGCGACGGCCTCGACGTTGAAGCTCCAGCGGTCGCGGTGGTCTATGGACCATTCTGCCTGCAGGTTGGGCGTTAACGTGCCGAGCAGCGGTATGTTGGTGCGCAGTATCCAGACCGGGCGCCTCACGACGGAGGGCTGAGGCTCGATGGGAGCCGGAGGCGGTGGTGGGGCCTGGAGGGTGTCCTTGTGGTAGAAGTTCTTGATGACCACCACGGTGTCGCGCTGCAGGATGACGAGCGTGTCGCGTCGTGCCGGTACGGGCGGCAGCACGGGTGCCGGTATGGTTTTCTGCACGATGACCACAGTGTCACGTGCCGGTTGCCAGCTCAGCACGGCAGAGGCTCCACTGCGCAGCGGTGCCAAGTAGCTTTGCAGCTTGCGCCAGAGGCGTCCGCCATAGAGTTGGCGCAGCTTGGTCTCGCGGGGGTCCTGTCTGCGGGGATTGGTGCCTTCAGGTTGGTCGAGAATGGCCAGTACCTCGTCGCGCCAGGGTTCGTTGCTGGCGGCAATGTTGTCGTAGAACTCCTGCCAGCGCGGTCCCTCGTTGTGGACCACGATATTGCCCACGCGGCCTCCCAAGCGCTTCCGCACCAGTTGTGCCACGGCCTGTCCACGATGCTCACCCAGCCACTCGTTGTGGGCCCTGTTGCCTTCTGGCGAAGCACCTGAGTAGATGTCGAGGCGCAGGTTCTCGGGGTTGTAGTGGCTATAGTCGCGCAGGAAGACGTCCTCGAAGTTCTGCCAGACACGGGCGTTGTTGGCGAAGTTGAAGTCTATCCTGACGGAGGCGTTGCGGAAGAGAATGTTGAGTGTGTCCGTGCTGATTTTGGGCGTGCCGGGCTGTGCCCCTGCCGTCATGTGGCAGAGGATGGTCAGGCAGAGGAGCGCTGCGAGGCGCGTCGTCACCCAGAGGGTATGTTTGACACTCAACATCATTAACTATTTGACTATTTGACTATTATCTATTTGACCATTTAAAAGTTATCTTTTAGCGCTGTTTTAGCACACATACATTAATGTGCAAAGATAACGTTTATTTTTGTAATTACCAAATTTTTGCATTAAAAATCTTACTTCTAAACAAAAAATTAAGACATATCGGACTGTTTTAAGAAAAATTTTCAAAACGTGCGGAAGAAAGAAATAAACACAAATTGGGCTTTTGATTTTTTGGAAACGAATTATCCTAATTAATCGTAATTTAATCATAATATTTTGGAAACGAATGTGAATAATAAAAACGAATTTTGTCCACGAATGCAACGCCACACTCTGCACCTTTAGGTCAGAGAATTAAAATAATTATTTTTCTTATTTGTGAGATAAATTATTCACATTATTCATATTCGTTTCTTATATATTTAGTGCTAAGGTGGGTAAACAAACGTTTACGCTAAAAAAAACGGGTTTTGCAGGACAGGATGTCGAGATTTTTTCGTACCTTTGCAGCAGAAACGTGAAACAATAAACGTGAAACAATAACAAATAAACAATAACAAATAAACGTGAAACGACTATGGGTAAGAAATTTTTGATTGGAGACCGCACGAAGGACGAGTGGATCTCAGTATTGGACACCGAGAACAAGAAACTGGAGTTTACTAACCACTTGGCAACGGCTAAGGAGTTCAAGGGCTTCGAGGACACGAAGAATGAGCTGAAGAAGTTGCAGGCTCAGACCGGTGGTTACTTTGAGGACCTGCAGGTGTATGTGCTGGGCGAGGACAACAAGGCTCACCGTCCCGATGAGCGCGACATGATGCCGCTGTAGTTTCTAAAATAAGTATATGCATTACAGGAAATTAGGAAAGACTGGGATGGAGGTGTCGGAGCTGGGCTTCGGCGCCTCTTCGTTGGGTGGCGTATTCCATTCGTTCAACGAGAACAGGGGCATCGACGCGGTGTTTGCTGCGGTGGATGCCGGCATCAACATCATCGACGTGTCGCCCTACTACGGCTATTACAAGGCCGAGATGGTGCTGGGCAAGGCGCTGAAGGATATTCCCCGCGACAGGTTCTATCTGTCGACGAAGGTGGGACGCTACGGTGAGGACGGCCACAACACGTGGGACTACTCAGCTAAACGCGCCAAAGAGAGCGTGTATGAGAGCCTGGAGCGACTGCATATCGACTACATTGACATCATCAACGTACACGATATTGAGTTCCAGGGACGCATGGAGGGGGGACTGCAGAAGGTGGTCGACGAGACACTGCCCGCCCTGCACGAGCTGAAGAAGGAAGGCGTGGTGAAGCATGTGGGCATTACCGACCTACAGTTGGAGAACCTGCGGTGGGTCATCGAGCATGCTGAGCCGGGCATGGTGGAGAGCGTCATGAACTTCTGCCACTACTGTCTGTGCGACGACAAGCTCGTGGACTTCATGGACTTTTTTGACGAGCGCGGCATTGGCGTGCTGTCTGCCAGTCCGTTCTCGATGGGACTGCTGACGGAGCGCGGTGTGCCTGACTGGCATCCGGCACCGAAACCGTTGGTGGAGGCGTGCAAGAAGGCCGCTGAGCATTGCAAGGCGAAGGGGTATCCCATAGAGAAGTTGGCGATGCAGTTCTCGTGCAGCAACCCGCGCATTGCCTCAACGGTGTTCAGTACGACACGTCCCGAAGCCATACGAACGAACCTATCATATATAGAGGAGCCGATGGACGAAGCCCTCGTGGCCGAAGTCCGCGCCATCATTGGAGACCAACAGCGCGTATCATGGGCCAATACTTGAATAATGGTTAATTGACACAACTTTCGCAGGTTTTATAACGACAACGAATTAAACGAATTAAACGAATTATTCTATGTGCAGCTATTTATTAACAACGAATTATACGAATAACATGCGCTCTTTTCGTGAAATTAGTTAAAAATATGGATACTGTGCGCAGCTAAAAAATTAGTGAAATTCGTGAAATTCGTGGTAGAAAAAATTTGCGTAACTTGAATAATTGATAATGATGATTACCATTATTGATGCACATGCACATTTGTGGCTGAATGTGGACACGGTGGTGAATGGACAGCCCATTCACCCGCTGGAGCCCAACCGCAGCCGAAGCATCTTCTTTGGTGAGGAGCGCCAGATGCTGCCACCGTATATGACCGACGGCCAGAACACGGCAGAGCGGTTCCTGTCGAACATGGACTATGCGCAGGTGTCGGCTGCCGTCATCACGCAGGAGTTCATCGACGGGCTGCAAAACAGCTATCTGATGCAGGTACAGCGTCAGTATCCTGACCGCTTTTTCTGCTTCGGTATGCCGGAACTGCGCAAGGCGGGGTTTTGTGATGAGGCTGACGCACTCATCCAAAGCGGCTTCCGCGGTATTAAGATTCCTGCAGCGAGATTGCCGCAGCAGTTTCTGAACGACGAGATGGTCAGCATGCTGCGCCTCATGGAACAGCGTGGGGGCATCCTCGGCATTGAGCTGATGGATGGCGATGCACAGGTGGGACAGATGGAAGAAATCATCCAGGAGTGTCCACGGCTGAAGGTTGCCATTGGGCACTTTGGCATGGTGACGCGTCCCGGCTGGTTGTCGCAGATACGGCTGGCCCGCCACGAGAACGTCTATGTGGAGAGCGGTGGCATCACGTGGCTGTTTAACGACGAGTTCTACCCCTACCCTTCTGCCGTCCGCGCCATCAAGGAGGCTGCTGACGAGGTGGGTATGGAGAAGCTGATGTGGGGCTCGGACTATCCGCGCACCATCACCGCCATCACGTACAAGATGTCGTACGACTTCGTGACGAAGAGCCCTGAACTGACGGACGACGAGAAACGAATGTTCCTCTGCGACAATGCCAAGCGGTTCTTCGGATTCGGTGAACTAAAAGAATTACCGTACATCAAGAATATGAGCGAATAAAAACAAAAATGATATGAAGAAACGAATGAAAGCATTACAGATTACAGAACCTTCGGTGATGAAGGTTGTAGAGATGGAGAAACCCCAGTGCGGAGCAGACGAGGTGCTGCTGAAGATACATTACGTCGGATTCTGCGGTAGCGACCTGAACACCTATCGCGGACTGAACCCGATGGTGAAGATGCCCGTGATTCCCGGACACGAGATTGGTGCAGAAATTGCCGAAGTTGGCTGTGCAGTTCCCGCACATTTATGTGTGGGCATGCCTGTCACCGTCAATCCCTATACCAACTGCGGTCACTGCCCGTCGTGCAAGAACCGTCGTTATAACGCCTGCCAGCACAACGAGACGTTAGGCGTGCAGCGCAATGGCGCCATGCGCGAGTATATTGCCGTACCCTGGCAGAAGGTCATTCCCATTGGTAGCATCACCGTCGAGCACGCTGCCCTTATCGAGCCCATGAGCGTCGGTTTCCATGCCGTCAGCCGTGCACAGGTGGTCGATACCGATACCGTCATGGTGATTGGTTGCGGCATGGTGGGCGTTGGCGCTGTGGTACGTGCCATCATGCGCGGTGCCAAGGTCATTGCCTGCGACATGGACGACGAGAAGTTGGAGATAGTCCGTGGCTTGGGGGCCGAGTATACCATCAACAGTGCCAAGGAGAACGTCCATGAGCGTCTGCAGGAGATGACCGGTGGGGCCGGTCCTGACGTTGTCATTGAGGCCGTTGGAGCCCCCGTCACTTACCAGATGGCTGTCAACGAGGTGGCCTTTACGGGTCGTGTCGTCTGCATCGGCTATGCCAAGCAGGACGTCTCGTTCACCACGAAGCTGTTTGTGCAGAAGGAGCTCGACATCCGTGGCTCGCGCAATGCCCAGCCCGAGGATTTTGAGGGTGTCATTCGTTATTTGGAAAAGAACAATCCACCGTATGACATCCTGATTAGCAACGAGGTCACGCCAGAGCATGCCGAGGAGGCCATGCAACAGTGGATGCAGGCACCAGCAAAGGTTTTCCGAATCTTAGTGAAATTCTCGTAGGACAAAGCGACAAAATCGCTTTGCACAATAAAAAGGAGCGCTGGTTGGCGCTCCTAATTTTATGGTGGAAGGTGTTGGCGGAAAACCGCCAACCACCATTAATCTTCTTCCTTCATCTCTTCCTCGTGCTGCTTGATGAGGGCCTGCTGGATGTCGTTCGGGACGAGCTCGTAAGAGCTGAACGAAGTGGTGAACGATGCGCGGCCGCCAGTCAGTGAGCTGAGGGCGATAGAGTAAGAGGCGAGTTCCTTCAGAGGAATCTTGGCGCTGAGCTTCTGGTAGCCAGCCTCAGAGTCCATACCCATGATGATGGCGCGACGTCCCTGCAGGTCGGACATCACATCACCCATGTAGTCGCCAGGAACCAGCACCTCGAGGTCGTAGATAGGCTCGAGCACCTTAGGACCGGCCTCCTTGAAGGCAGCGCTGAAGGCGTTACGTGCAGCCAGCATGAACGAGAGTTCGTTAGAGTCAACCGGGTGCATCTTACCGTCGTAGACGATGACGCGGACGTCGCGAGCATACGAACCCGTCAACGGGCCCTGCTCCATACGCTCCATGATACCCTTCAGGATGGCGGGCATGAAGCGCATATCGATGGCACCACCGACCACTGAGTTGATGAAGACGAGCTTGCCGCCCCACTCCAGGTCTTTCTCTTCCTTCGACTTGATGTTCATCTTGAACTCCTGGCCGTTGATGGTGAAGCTGGTAGGATCGGGCATACCGTCGGTATAAGGCTCCACAATCAGGTGTACCTCACCGAACTGACCTGCACCACCCGACTGCTTCTTGTGACGATAGTCGGCACGGGCCATCTTCGTGATGGTCTCACGATAAGGAATCTTCGGCTCCTGATACTCCACGTTAATCTTCTCGTTGTTCTCCATGCGCCACTTCAAGGTACGCAGGTGGAACTCACCCTGACCATGAACGATAATCTGGCGGAGTTCCTTAGACTGCTCAACCACCCATGTCGGGTCTTCCTGACGCATCTTCTGGAGGGCTGCCATCATCTTCTCGGTCTCAGCCTCGTTGACGGCCTTGATGGCACGCGAGAACTTAGAGTTAGGATATTTGATGAAGTCGAACTTATTGTCGGTTTCCTTGGCGTTCAGTGTGTTACCAGTCTTCACGTCCTTCAGCTTCACCGTGCAACCGATGTCACCAGCACGCAGTTCGTCGACCTGGATGCGGTTGGCACCAGCACAAGCATAGAGCGTACCCATGCGCTCCTTCGAGCCACGGTCAGCATTGGTCAGATCGTCGCCACTCTTCACGACACCGCTCATCACCTTGAAGTACTGAACCTCACCGATATGGGGCTCAACACCCGTCTTGAAGAAATACAGCGATGTGGGAGCGCTGGCGTCAGCAGGAACCTCGTTGCCAGCAGCGTTCTTGACGACAGGCATCTCGCTGACGAAGGGCACCACGTTGCCGAGGAACTCCATCAGACGACGAACACCCATGTCGCGACCTGCGCAGACACAGAATATGGGGAAGATGCTACGTGTAACAAGACCCTTGCGGATACCCTCACGCATCTCGTCCTCGCTGAGGTCCTCGCTCTCGAAGAACTTCTCCATCAGCGTGTCGTCACCAGCGGCAGCAGCCTCTACAAGGGCAGCCTTCCATTCCTTAGCCTTCTCCATCTGGTCAGCAGGGATGTCCTCGATGATGGGAGCACCACCCTCGGGCTTCCACGAGTACTTCTTCATCAGCAGCACGTCGATGACGCTGTTGAAGCCAGCACCCGTCTGGATGGGATACTGTACGGGCACGCAGTTGTTGCCATAGACCTCCTTCAGCTGAGAGAGAATCTGGTCGAAGTCGCAGTTGTCGCGGTCGAGCTGGTTTACCAGGAAGATGACGGGCTTCTTCAGCTTCTCCGTGTTGCGGAAAGCGTTCATCGTGCCCACCTCGGGACCATACTGGCCATTGATGAGGATGACAGCCTGGTCGGTGACGTTCATGGCGGTGATAGAGCCACCCACGAAGTCGTCAGAACCCGGACAGTCAATGATGTTCAGCTTCTTGTTGTTCCACTCCACATGAAAAACAGTAGAGAACACCGAGTAGCCGTATTCCTGCTCCACAGGGAAGTAGTCGCTCATGGTGTTCTTACCCTCTACGCTGCCGCGACGCTTGATGATGCCAGCTTCGTAGACCATACTTTCGGCAAGAGTAGTCTTGCCGCTACCCGCACTGCCAATGAGGGCAATGTTTTTGATTTCGTTAGTTTGATAAACTTTCATAATACATTATATTTTAGGTTCATAATAATCGCCAAAAGCGTAAAGCGGACGCTAAAGTACTCATTTCCGTGCAAAAAACCAACAAAAACTTTCAAATATTAAACTTTATTAGTACTTTTGCACATAAATAGTAAATAAATTTGGCAGGTCTATACATCCATATTCCATTCTGTGCAAGCCGCTGTATCTACTGCGGATTCTACTCCACAACCCGTCCCGAGCTGCGCCAAAGGTACGTCGACGCAGTGTGTAGGGAGATGGAAATCAGAGGTGAGAGGTTAGATGTCAGAGGTGAGTGGAGAGAGGTGAGAGGTGAGAGAATAGCTTTAGACACGGTATATTTGGGAGGAGGTACGCCCAGCCAATTGACTTGCGAGCAACTGAGACAGCTCTTTATATATATAAATAAGGTGTACGGGCTTAGCCTCACAGGGGGACAGGCACCGTGTAAGACATCGTGTGAGGTGACCATCGAGATGAATCCTGATGACGTGACGGATGAGTATGCTGCCGTATTACAGCAACTCCCCATCAACCGCGTCTCCATGGGGGCGCAGACCTTCGACAACCAGCGCCTGCGGTTCCTGCACCGTCGCCATACTGCCAGTCAGGTAATGCAGGCTGTCAACATTCTGCGCGCTGCCGGTACCCAGAATATCAGCATCGACCTGATGTACGGTTTCCCCGGTGAGACGCTCAGCGACTGGGAACACGACATCGATGCCGCCCTGGCACTTGACGTAGAACACATCTCTGCCTACTGCCTCACCATAGAGGAGGGCACTGCGCTCTACGAGCTAATGAATAAAGAAAAAATAATAATGAATCATGAGGAGCTGGAGCGGGCGATGTACGAACGACTGATGGATAAGTTGACGATGGCAGGCTATGAGCACTATGAAATCAGCAATTTCGCCAAACCAGGCTATCGCTCTCGCCATAACAGCAGCTACTGGCACGACGTGCCGTATATAGGACTTGGTGCTGCTGCCCATAGCTATGCCCCACCCTACCGACTATGGAACGTGGCCGACATCTACTCATACATGGAAGCCATAGAGCACGGTGAGCTGCCATGCGAAAGGGAGTTCCTTGATGACAACACCCACTACAACGACCGCATAGCCACGGCACTGCGCACCAGCGATGGTCTTGACCTCACCACACTCAGCAAAAAGCACAGGAGCTACTGTCTAAAAGAGGCAAAGCAGTTTATAGACGACGGCCTGCTACGTATTGACAATGAGCGGATTACCGTCACGAGGAAAGGCCTCTTTGTCAGCGATTTCATCATGTCGTCGCTGATGTTCGTGGAGTAAAGCATGGAGTGGTGCGTATTAAAAAATTAGAAAAGATAGGACACGATGATGCTGTTCTCAAATTAATTGCTTACCTTTGCAACCTATTATATCATCAATACAAAGCATTATGAATCAGATTCATCCCTTAGCTGTCGTTGACCCTGAGGCCAAGCTTGGTGACAACAACGTGATAGGCCCGTTCTGCGTGATTGACAAAAACGTAGTCATTGGCGACAACAACAAGTTCCTGAACAATGTCACCATCCATTTCGGGGCACGCATCGGAAACAATAACGAGTTCTTCCCTGGAGCCAGCATCTCGACGAAACCCCAGGACCTGAAGTTCCAGGGCGAGGTGACGACCTGCGAGATAGGTGACAACAACTCCATTCGCGAGAACGTCACCATCAGCCGCGGCACAGCATCGAAGGGCAAGACCGTGATTGGCAATGGCAACCTGCTGATGGAGAACATGCATGTCGGTCATGACTGCGTCATCGGCAACGGCTGCATCATCGGCAACTCCACGAAATTTGCCGGAGAGGTCGTCGTTGATGACTGCGCCATCATCTCGGCAACGTGCTTGTTCCACCAGTTCCTGCATGTGGGCGGCTACATCATGTTCCAGGGCGGCACCCGTACCAGTCAGGACATTCCGCCATACGTCATTGCCGGCAAGGAGCCTGTGCGCTATGCTGGCGTGAACCTGATTGGCCTGCGTCGTCGCGGATTCCCCAACGAGACCATCGAGGCCATCCACGACGCCTACCGCATCATCTATTCCAACGGCATCCTGAAAGACGGTGTCGCTGAGGCTCGTGCCAAGTACCCCGACTCCAAGGAGGTGGAATACATCTGCTCGTTCATTGAGAGTTCGAAGCGCGGAGTCATTAGGTAGAGGTAAGAGGTAAGAGGTAAGAGGTGAGAGGTGAGAAGTAAGAAACGAGAGGTGGAAAAGACGCTGGTAGTCATTACGGGACCGACGGCTGTCGGCAAGACGGCACTGACCATTGACATTGCCCGCCATTACGGCATACCTGTCATCAATGCCGACTCGCGACAGATATACCGCGAGCTGAAGATAGGCACGGCAGCGCCTACCGACGAACAGTTGCGGCAAGCGCCCCACTACTTCGTAGGCACCAAAAGCATTCAGGACTACTACAATGCGTCAATGTACGAGCAGGACGTGCTGGCAATTATCGAGGATTCCACTTCGACGGTCAACGTTCTATCTGGCGGTTCGATGATGTATATCGACGCTGTGTGCAACGGCATTGACGACATTCCCACCGTCCGTGACGACATCCGCGAAGAGATGAAACGACGCTATGCTGAAGAGGGACTGGAGGCCTTGTGCGAGGACTTGCGACGACTCGATCCCGAGCACTATGCCATAGTAGACCGCAAGAACCACCGACGCGTCATCCATGCCTTAGAGATATGCTACCAGACGGGACAGACCTATACGTCGTTCCGCACACAGACCAAGAAGGAACGCCCGTTCCGCGTGGTGAAAATCGGGCTGAACCGCGAGCGCGAGGAGCTGTATAACCGCATTAATGCCCGTGTGGACCAGATGATGGACGACGGGATGCTGGAAGAAGCCAGCGGGCTTTATGACCTGCGGCACCTCAATGCCCTTAATACCGTGGGCTATAAGGAGCTCTTCGACTACATGGACGGCAAATGGCCGTTAGAAGAAGCGGTGGAACGCATCAAAGGCAACACGCGACGCTATGCCCGCAAACAACTGACATGGTTTAAGCGCGACCCGGAAGTACGCTGGTTTCATCCTGACGAGATTGAAGCAATCAAGAGATACATTGAAATATGAAGAAATACATTGTGAAGGTTGGACAGGCATTCAAGAATGGCTGGCAATGGTATAAGAACCTGTACCAAGGCAGGAAGTGGTACACGAAGACGGCAGTAGGCTTTGTGTCCCTGATCGTCATGTTCCTACTCTATCTGGTGATGGTTGACGTCAACTTCCTGTGGCTCTTCGGCAAGTCACCGTCGATGAACGCCATCATGCACCCCAAGACCATCCAAGCCTCGGAACTGTACAGTGCCGATGGTGTGCAGATAGGCAAGTACTTCAGCGAGAACCGCACGCCAGTGACCTACGAAGACGTGAACCCCGTCTTCTGGCGCGCCCTCATCGATACCGAGGACGAACGCTTCTACCAGCACTTCGGCATCGACTTCCAGGGCGTGTTTGCCGCCTTCAAGGACTTTATCGTCCACCACGATGCCCGTGGTGCCTCCACCATCACCCAGCAGTTGGTGAAGAACATGTTCCGCGTGCGTACTGAGTACTCTACGGGACTGTTGGGCAACATTCCCGGTCTGAAGATGCTCATCATGAAGAGCAAGGAGTGGATAACAGCCGTCAAGCTGGAGATGTTCTTCGACAAGAAGGAGATTCTCACCATGTATGCTAACACCGTCGACTTCGGTTCCAACGCATACGGCATCAAGACCGCTGCCAAGACCTATTTCGGTACGACGCCCCAACAGCTGACCACCGACCAGGCAGCCATCCTGGTGGGACTGCTAAAGGCTACCACCTATTATAATCCGCGCATCAACCCCAAGAACTCCCTTTCACGTCGGAACGTTGTGCTGAATAACATGCTGGGCCACAAGGACCTTACCCAGGAGCAGTACGACTCGCTGAAGGAGATTCCCATCAAGCTCGACTATAGCGTGGAGAACAACTACGACGGACAGGCACAGTACTTCCGCGAGGCCGTCAAGAACTATCTCAGGGAATGGTGTGACGACAATGGCTACGACCTCTACAAGGACGGACTGAAAATCTACACCACCATCGACACACGTATGCAGAAATATGCCGAGGCTGCTGCCAACAAGCAGATGCGGCAGGTGCAGCGCAACTTCAACCAGCATTGGGGCAATACGCCCCCCTGGCAGGACGAGCGCCACCGCGAGATTCCCCACTTCATCGAGGACCTGGCCAAGAAGCTGCCCGTCTATAAGATGCTGTCGCAGCGCTTCGACGGCAACCAGGACTCCATTGACTACTACCTGAACAAGCCCCACCGTGTAAAGCTGTTCGACTACGAGAACGGAACCATCGAGAAGGAGATTTCCACACTCGACAGCATCCGCTATATGGAGCACTTCATGCACTGCGGCTTCGTAGCCATGGAACCACAGACAGGACACGTCAAGGCATGGGTGGGCGACATCGACTTCCGCACGTGGAAGTACGACAAGGTGACAGCCATGCGCCAGCCCGGTTCCACCTTCAAGCTCTTCGTCTATACGGAAGCCATGAACCAGGGCCTCACGCCCTGTGACCGTCGTGTAGACGGCTATTTTGCCATGCGTGTCATGGACCACGGCAAGGAGGTGACATGGGCTCCTACCAATGCCAACGGCTACTTCACCGGTGACTCCATGCCGCTAAAGGCTGCCTTTGCACAAAGTGTTAACTCCATCGCTGCCAAGTTAGGACAGGAGGTAGGCATAGAGCGCATCGTGGCAACAGCCCACGCCATGGGCATCAAGTCGGAACTCGTCCCCACCCCCGCACTCACCTTGGGAGCCAGCGACGTCAACCTGCTGGAACTGGTCAACGGCTATGCCACCGTAGCCAATGACGGCAAGATGCATGAGCCCGTACTGGTGATGCGCATTGAAGACCGCGACGGCAATGAAATCTATACAGCACCTACGGAAGAGCATCAGGCCATACCCTATAAGAGTGCCTATCTCGTGCAACAACTGCTGATGGGCGGTTTACGCGAACCTGGAGGTACGAGCATGAGCCTCTGGGGCTATGTAGGCAAACACAACGACACAGAGTTTGGCGGAAAGACCGGTACGTCCAACAACCACTCCGACGCTTGGTTTGTTGGTGTCAGTCCCAGACTGGTTGCCGGAGCATGGGTAGGTGGTGAATACCGCAGCATCCATTTTCGCACGGGTGCCTTGGGACAGGGTTCACGCACGGCACTGCCCATCTGCGGCTACTTCTTTGAGAGCGTGCTTGGTGACCCGGACTTCAAGCAGTATCATGCCAAGTTCGGCAAGCCCAAGGATGCTGACGTTCGTACTGAGATGTACACTTGTGCCAGCTACTACCACCGTCGCGACACCGACTCCATCGCTGTTGACAGCTTAGCCAGCGACGTTATCGAGCAGGAAATGGTGTTGGACGAGTACGGCAACATGGTTGTCAAGCCCAAGGAAAACAGCGAGGATGCCAGCCAGCAGCACGACAAGGAACCGTTAGAGGCCGAAGAACCCAAACAAAACGAATGAAAATGTGTCAAAACACAAGATTTATTAAACCCTATATGTCTTTAGAAACGACCGTTTTGGTTTATTGGGCTGATATTATTTCGCACGGAAACGTTCAGCCTGCGACTGAATGAGTTCCTGGTCGTCGAAGTAGTTGATCTGCATGGCACTGCGCACCTCGTCCATGGTCTGGGCAGCAGTCTCGCGGGCTTTCTCTGTACCCTTGCGCAGGATGTTGTAGATTTCCGGAATGTCCTGTTCGAACTCATGGCGACGCTGGCGCATGGGCTCTAAGAACTCGTTGAGTATCTGGTTGAGGAACTTCTTGCATTTCATGTCGCCCAAACCACCACGACGATAGTGGTCTTTCAGCTCGTCCAGGTTCTGGTATTCGGGCCAGTACTGTGCGAAGTGCTCGGGACGAGAGAAAGCGTCGAGATAGGTGAACACGGCATTGCCCTCGACGTGTCCGGGGTCGTTCAGGTTGATGTGCTCCGGGTCGGTATACATAGAACGTACCTTCTGCCAGACGGTATCGGCATCGTCAGAGAGGTAGATGCAGTTACCGAGCGATTTCGACATCTTCTCCTTGCCATCCGTTCCGGGCAGACGACGTGCCGTGGCATTCTCGGGCAACATGATATTAGGTTCCACCAGGACGGGAGCGTAGATCTGGTTGAAGCGACGTACGAGTTCGCGTGTCACCTCCAGCATCGGTTCCTGGTCCTCGCCAGCAGGTACGGTAGTAGCCTTGAAGAGTGTGATGTCAGCAGCCTGTGACACCGGATAGCAGAAGAATCCGAGGGGGATGCTCTCGCCTTCGAAGCCACGCATCTTGACTTCCGTCTTTACCGTCGGGTTGCGCTGCACGCGGCTCACCGACACCAAGTTCATCAGATAGGTGGTCAACTCAGCCAGCTCGGTAATCTGGCTCTGGATAAAGAGCGTACACTTGTCGGGGTCGAGACCTGCCGAGAGATAGTCGAGGGCAACCTCAACGATGTTCTGGCGAATCTTCTCAGGGTTGTCGGCATTATCCGTCAGGGCCTGTACGTCGGCCATGAATACAAACATCTTGTCATAATCGCCTGCGTTCTGCAATTCCACGCGACGGCGCAGCGAACCTACATAATGTCCCAGATGGAGCTTGCCCGTGGGACGGTCACCTGTCAGTATAATCTTTCCCATTTTTTCTTGTCTTTTAGAATTTTGGGTGCAAAGGTAATGAATTTCTCGCAAACTATCGCATAATTTCTTTGCAAAAGTGTGCAAATGACCCCTTGCGCACTTTTGCAAACCATTTTTTTTGGTAGTAACATAAATAATCACTAACTTTGCATCAACAAAAATCAAAAAATTGGAGTAATGATACTGACTGACCGCGAGCTTTTTCTGCTCATCATCTGCACCGTCATCTATATCACCTTATTTATATTAGTGATACAGAACAACCGTCGCAAGATCCAGTTGCTGCAGAGCAGACTGGACAACGTCCATGCCATGCAGAAGTTAGCCGTCATAGAGCCACGCCCGCACGACATCAATACGATTCTTCTGTCGCCCGTCTATCTGCGTATCAAACAATATCTCACCGACGGTCGGAGCATGTCAGAGGATGACTGGGGGGAGTTGACAGAGGTGGTAAATAGTGTCTATACAGGATTCAGCGAAAAACTTTTCAGCCTTTACCGTATGAGCGACCAAGACTACCGTGTCAGTCTGCTTGTCAAGGTACGTATGCAACCCAAGGACATTGCCACACTGACGGCTCACTCGAAGGAAAGCATCGCTTCCACACGCAGCCGCCTCTACCAGAAGGTGTTCGGCAAAAAAGGGTCGACGAAAGACTGGGACGACTTCATCCTGTCTATCTAAATCACAAAACATCGAAATAACATGATAACGTAATAACGACAACAACTATGATTGAGTATTTCCTTTCAAACATGTGGCAGATATGGGCTGTCATCGCTGTCATCTGCCTGATTCTGGAGCTATCGTCGGGTGATTTCTTCATCATCTGCTTCTCCATTGGCGCCGTCTTTGCCCTGATATCGGCATTGGTCGGTTTGAGCATCTACTGGCAAATCTTCATCTTTGCCGTATTCTCGCTGCTGAGCGTCCTGTTCGTCAGACCTGTGGCACTACGCTGGCTGCACAAGAACGAGCCCAACAAGCCCAGCAATGCCGATGCGCTGTTAGGTCGTACAGGCAAGGTGACAGAACCCATCACAGCAAACACCAGCGGCTATGTGCAAATAGACGGTGATATGTGGAAGGCTGTGAGTTCGACGGACATCCCCGTAGGTACCACCGTCCGTGTCATTGGCCGTGAAAGTACGATTGTCACCGTAGAAACACTGTGAACAATAAACAATAAACGTTAAACAATAACCAATAAACATTAAACAATAACCAATAAACATTAAACAATAACCAATAAACATTAAACAATAAACAATAAACATTAAACAATAAACATTAAAATTATGGAATTTATGACTTATGTACTGATTGCTATCGTCGTACTGGTGGTTATTTTCGCCAAAATGGCTCTTGTCATCATCCCCCAGTCTGAAACCAAGATTATCGAGCGTTTGGGCCGCTACTATGCCACGCTGAACCCGGGTATCAACATCATCATCCCCTTCATCGACCGGGCCAAGGACATCGTGGTGCTGAACCGTGGACGCTATGCCTATTCGAACAGCATCGACCTGCGCGAACAGGTGTACGACTTTCCGTCGCAGAACGTGATTACCAAGGATAACATTCAGATGGAAATCAACGCCCTGCTCTACTTCCAGATTGTAGACCCCTTTAAGGCCGTCTATGAAATATCGAACCTGCCCAATGCCATTGAGAAGCTGACGCAGACCACCCTGCGTAACATCATCGGTGAACTGGAGTTAGACGAGACGCTGACCTCACGCGATACCATTAATACAAAGCTGCGTGCTGTGCTGGACGATGCCACCGACAAGTGGGGTGTCAAGGTGAACCGCGTTGAGTTGCAGGATATCGTTCCCCCCGCAACGGTGCTGAACGCCATGGAGAAGCAGATGCAGGCTGAGCGTAACAAGCGTGCCCAGATTCTGACCTCTGAAGGTGAGAAAGCTGCTGAGATTCTGGCTTCCGAGGGTGAGAAAACAGCCATCATCAACCGCGCTGACGCCCAGAAGCAGCAGGCTATCCTGCACGCTGAAGGTGAAGCCCAGGCCCGCATCCGTAAAGCCGAAGCCGAGGCTAAGGCCATTGAACTCATTACCGAGGCCGTGGGCAAGAGTACCAATCCTGCCAACTACCTGCTGGCACAGAAGTATATCCAGATGATGCAGGAACTGGCCCAGGGCGACAAGACCAAGACTGTCTACCTGCCCTACGAGGCCACGAACCTGTTAGGCAGCATAGGAGGTATCAAAGACTTGTTCAAGTCAGAGTAAATACCCAGACATTAAAAAAAGAGGCTCAGGCCTCTTTTTTTAATGGTATTGTGAAACTGAATGTTGAGCCTTCTCCTTCAACAGACTCTACGTAGGCATCGCCACCGTTCTTGCGGGCAAAGTCCTGACAGAGTTGCAAGCCAAGACCTGAGCCTTCCTCACCACCAGTACCATAGGTCGTCTCGCCTTTGTGGAAGATGGACTCAATACGGTCGGCCGCTATACCTACGCCATGGTCTTGCACACAGATTCGGGCAAAGTCACCCTCACGCTTGTAGAACACATCGATGCCCTTGCCTTCAGGCGTGAACTTGATGGCGTTGGAGATGAAGTTGCGGATGATGGTCTTAATCATATCGTTGTCAGCATGCACACATAGCTTCTCTTCCGCAGGGATGTACTGGAGGTTGATTTTCTTCATCTCAGCAATCATCCTAAAGATATCCACGACACCAGGGACGATGTCGTCGAGTTCCAAATCCTGGAAGACAACATTCAGACGGCCCGTCTGGCTTTTGGTCCACTTCAACAGGTTATCCAACAGGTCGTGGGTCTCCTCAGACTCACGGTTAGCCTTGTCCAAGAGTCCGAATATCTCCTCGCCCACCACATCAGGTGACACCACGTTGACAGCCAGATTAAGCACCATACGGATGCTGGCCATGGGTGAACGCAAGTCGTGAGCAATGACAGAGTACATCTTGTCGCGGTTCCGAATGGTGCGACGTAACTCCTCGTTCTGCTGCTGGATGACGCGCTTGGCATGAACCAGTTCTATCTGGTGCATCACACGCATCACCAGTTCTTCCTTGTTAAAGGGCTTGGTGAGGAAGTCATTGGCTCCCACCTTGAATCCCTTCACCAGATCGGTGGGGTTGTTAAGAGCCGTCAGGAAGATGATGGGTATGTCGAGCGTCTCAGGGTCTTTCTTGAGAATGACAGCAGTATCGAAGCCATTCAACTCGGGCATCATCACGTCGAGCAAGATCAAGTCAGGTTTCTCCTTCTTGGCCTGTTCAATGCACAAACGCCCGTTTGCAGCCGTACAAACCTGGAATTTCTCGTTCGTCAGTAATATCTTCAGCAACAGAACGTTGCTGACTACATCATCGACTATCAAGACTTTATAATCGCTTCGGTTTATCTGAGACTCAAAGGTTTCGTTTAACTCCATGCCGTATTAGGTTTATTGTTTTCGGTCTGCAAAGATAAACATTAATTTGCGAAAGTCCAAATAAAATCCTAACTTTTTCTATTCTACGGTCACTGACTTAGCCAGATTACGCGGTTGGTCGACATTCTTGCCCTTACAGACGGCCACATAATAGGCCATCAACTGCAGCGGAATGGTAGCCACCAAAGGTTCGAGACATTCCAACACGTCGGGCAGTTCAATGACCTCGTCGGCAATGCGCGCAATGGTGTCGTCACCCTTCGTCACCAGGGCTATCACCCTACCCTGACGAGCCTTGATTTCCTGGATGTTCGAAAGCACCTTCTCGTACATGGCATTGTGGGTAGCAATAACCACGACGGGCATGTCGGAGTCAATCAGGGCAATGGGGCCGTGCTTCATCTCAGCAGCGGGATAGCCCTCAGCATGGATATAGCTGATTTCCTTCAACTTGAGTGCACCCTCGAGCGCAACAGGATAGCTATAGCCGCGTCCTAAGTAAAGGAAGTTGTGGGCATAGGTGAAGGTACGTGCTAAGTCTTTCACGCGCTCGTTGGTCTTCAGCACCTCGGTGATGACCTGTGGTATCCTACTCAGTCCCTTCACGATACGGATATATTCACCGCGGTCGATGGTACCCTTGGCCTCACCCAGAGCGAGGGCAAACATGGTGAGCACCGTCACCTGTCCCGTAAAGGCCTTCGTAGAAGCCACACCAATCTCCGGACCGACGTGGATGTAAGTTCCCGTATCAGTGGCACGCGGAATGCTGGAACCGATGGCATTACAAATACCATAAATAAAAGCACCCTTCTCTTTAGCCAGCTGGACGGCAGCCAGCGTATCAGCGGTCTCGCCAGACTGAGAGATGGCAATCACCACGTCGTCCTTAGTGACCACGGGGTTGCGGTAGCGGAATTCTGAGGCATACTCCACCTCAACGGGAATGCGACAGAGCGACTCAATAATCTGTTTGCCGATGAGTCCGGCATGCCACGACGTACCACAGGCCACAATGACGATACGCTTGGCCTGCAACAGCTGGCGACGATAGTCGATGAGGGCAGACAGCGTCACATGGTCACCTTCGACATTGATACGTCCGCGCATACAGTTGGTCAGACATTCCGGCTGTTCGAAAATCTCCTTCAACATGAAGTGCTCAAAACCACCCTTCTCAATCTGTCCAAGATCGATGTCGACGGTCTTTACCGCCAGTTCCTGTTCCTCACCTAAAAGACTCAGGACCCTCAACTCCTCGCCAGAACGGATAACGGCAATATTACCATCCTCCAAATAGACCACCTTGTCGGTGTACTCGATGATAGGACTGGCATCAGAACCCAGGAAGAACTCACCGTCGCCAATGCCCACCACCAATGGGCTCTGCTTACGAGCGGCAATAATCTGGCAGGGGTCGCGTTTGTCGATGATGGCGATGGCATAGGCACCGATAACCTGATAAAGAGCCACCTGGACTGCCTCCAGCAGCGACACGTTCTTCTTCACCATAATATATTCCACCAACTGTACCAGAACCTCGGTGTCGGTGTCGCTTTTGAATTCCACACCCTTTTCCTGCAATTTCTGCTTGATTTCGGCATAGTTCTCAATGATGCCATTATGAATGATGGCCAGGTTATGGCTCTGCGAATAATGGGGATGGGCATTGCGGCTGGACGGTTCACCATGAGTTGCCCAACGGGTATGAGCAATACCCACATGACCGCTAACATCCTTATCGTTACAATACTCCGTCAAGTTATCCACCTTACCTTTGGTCTTATACACATTCAGCTCCCCTGCAGCATTGAGAAGTGCCACACCTGCTGAATCGTAGCCACGATACTCCAGTCTTCTTAAACCCTTAATCAGGATGGGATAAGCATCTTTGCTCCCAATATATCCTACTATTCCACACATAAGTCGTTTGGTTTTTATGATTTTTCAACGTGCAAAGGTACATATTTTAGTTGATAGTTGATAGTTGATAGTTCATATTTTTTGTTTTTATAGTTAAAAGAACTTAAATCGTATCATAATTATGAACTATGAACTATGAACTATGAACTATATTTACTACCTTTGCAGCCGCTTTGCGCATACATAGGCGCGAGCACGAGTGAACATAAAGTCTAACTTTATTAATTACAAACAAAAATTTTTAAACATTATGTCAGAATTAACAAAGAACGTCCAGCCATTACAGGACTTCGACTGGGAACAGTACGAGAATGGCACGACTGCCAACGTCAGCAAGGAAGAGCTTGACAAGGCGTACGACGAGACCCTCAACAAGGTCAGCGAGCATCAGGTCGTTGACGGTAAGGTCATCAGCGTCGACAAGAAGGAAGTAGTCGTCAACATCGGCTACAAGAGCGACGGTATCATCCCCGCCAGCGAATTCCGCTACAACCCCGAGCTGAAAGCCGGTGACATTGTGGAAGTTTACGTTGAGAACGCTGAGGACAAGAAGGGTCAGCTCGTTCTGTCACACAAGAAGGCTCGCCTGTCGAAGTCTTGGGACCGTGTCAATGCAGCACTGGAGAACGAGGAGGTTATCAACGGTTACATCAAGTGCCGCACGAAGGGTGGTATGATTGTCGACGTCTTCGGCATCGAGGCCTTCCTGCCCGGTTCACAGATTGACGTTCATCCCATACGCGACTACGACCAGTTCGTAGACAAGACGATGGAGTTCAAGATTGTGAAGATCAATCAGGAGTTCCGCAACGTCGTCGTTTCACACAAGGCTCTTATCGAGGCCGAGCTTGAGGCTCAGAAGCAGGAGATCATGTCGAAGCTCGAGAAGGGTCAGATTCTGGAAGGTACCGTTAAGAACATCACCAGCTACGGCGTATTCGTAGACCTGGGCGGTGTTGACGGACTGATCCACATCACAGACCTCAGCTGGGGCCGCGTAGACGATCCCCACAAGGTGGTTGAGCTCGACCAGAAGATCAATGTCGTTATCCTCGACTTCGATGAGGAGAAGAAGCGCATTGCCCTCGGTCTGAAGCAGCTGACTCCGCATCCCTGGGATGCTCTGGATGCTAACCTCAAGGTTGGTGACCACGTCAAGGGTAAGGTTGTTGTCATTGCCGACTACGGTGCATTCGTTGAGATTCAGCCCGGTGTTGAGGGTCTGATTCACGTCAGCGAGATGTCTTGGAGCCAGCACCTGCGCAGCGCTCAGGAGTTCCTGAAGGTTGGCGACGAGGTAGAGGCTGTCATCATCACCCTCGACCGCGAGGAGCGCAAGATGTCGCTGGGCATCAAGCAGCTGAAGGAAGATCCTTGGGAGGCTATCGAGGTCAAGTACCCCGTTGGTTCGAAGCACTCTGCCAAGGTTCGCAACTTCACCAACTTCGGTGTATTCGTAGAACTCGAAGAGGGCGTAGACGGTCTGATTCACATCAGCGACCTCTCTTGGACCAAGAAGGTAAAGCATCCTTCTGAGTTCACTCAGGTAGGCACCATGATTGACGTTGTCGTTCTGGATATCGACAAGGAGAACCGTCGTCTCAGCCTTGGTCACAAGCAGCTGGAGGACAATCCTTGGGATGTCTTCGAGGCTAAGTATACTGTTGGCAGCATCCACGAGGCCAAGATTGTTGAGCTCATGGAGAAGGGTGCCGTTATTCAGCTGGACGAGAATGTCGAGGGCTTTGCTACTCCGAAGCACTTGGTGAAGGAGGACGGCTCACAGGCTACTCAGGGCGAGGTTCTGCCGTTCAAGGTCATTGAGTTCAATAAGGACAGCAAGCGCATCATTCTCAGCCACAGCCGCACCTTTGAGGATCCGAAGCGTGAGGAGAAGGCTGCTGCCAAGAAGGCACGTGCTCCGAAGAAGGACGACGCTCCGAAGATTGAGAACGTTGCTGCCAGCACCACGCTGGGCGACATCGACGTTCTGGCTGAACTGAAGGCTAAGATGGAGAAGGGCGAGTAATCCCCCTGCTTCCTCTTATATATAATAAGGTATGTGCGCGAGACTTGTTCTCGTGCACATATTTTTTGCATATAATGGCATAAAGCCTTGATTTATGTCAATTAAGTAGCAAAACGTAAGCGTTTGCGTTATTTTTCTGACGAAATGTTTGGTTATTTGTTGTTTTTGCTATAATTTTGCACACAGAAACGTAAAAACAACAATAATTCATCAAATAGTATAATAACTTTTAAAACAAAAAAGAATTATGAATGCAGCAAAAGTTGTAGAGGAACTGAAACAGAGATTTCCCAATGAGCCGGAGTACATCCAGGCCGTAAGTCAGGTACTTCCCACTATCGAGGAAGAGTACAACAAGCACCCCGAGTTTGAAAAGGCTAATCTGATTGAGCGCCTTTGCATCCCCGATCGTGTATGTGAATTCCGCATCACATGGACTGACGACCAGGGTAAGGTTCAGACCAACATGGGATATCGTATTCAGCACAACAACGCTATTGGCCCGTACAAAGGCGGTCTCCGTTATCACAAGTCTGTGAACCTCGGTATTCTGAAGTTCCTCGCTTTCGAGCAGACTTTCAAGAACTCTCTGACAACACTTCCTATGGGTGGTGCTAAGGGTGGTTCAGACTTCTCTCCCCGTGGTAAGAGCGACGCTGAGGT
>CACXAG010000018.1 GCA_902765585.1 uncultured Prevotellaceae bacterium | reverse complement strand
TGCAAAGGTACAAAAATAAATTAAAAATTAAAGATTAAAGATTAAAAAATTTCGCTATTTTAACGATTATTTGTACTTTTGCAGCATGATATATCCAAAGAATTACGAACAGAAGATTGGTTTCGACGAAATCAGGCGGTTATTGAAGGAATATTGCCGTTCGGGGTTGGGTCGTGAGCTCGTGGACGAAATGGCGTTTACGGACAATGCCGAGCAGGTGAACGAGTGGCTGCAGCAGGTGCGTGAGATGCGGCGGCTGATGCAAGATACGGAGAAGCCCGAGATGAACTATTTCTTCGACGTGCGCGAGGCGGTGGCCCGCATCCGGATGGAGAATACGCACCTGGAGGAAGAAGAGTTGTGGGACCTGCGTCGCTCGTTAGAGACGATAGGGATTATCGTGAAATATCTCAACGATGCAGAAGATTTCATCGGCGACCATATAGCCCACATAGCAGTTTCAGAGTATAAATACCCTGCTCTGCGGAGACTGACGGAAGGGGTACAGACGTTCCCTGCCATGATTCGCCGCATAGACTCTATCTTGGACAAGTTCGGCAAGATCAAGGACTCGGCATCGATGGTGCTGGCGGGTATCCGTCATGACATGGAGCAGACGGCGGGTAGTATCTCGCGCACGCTGTATACCATTCTGCATGCTGCCCAGCGTGAGGGGCTGGTGGGCATGGACGTTGCGCCGACGCTGCGTGACGGGCGACTGATGATACCCGTGTCACCAGGCGTGAAGCGCCGCATCAAGGGTATAGTACACGACGAGTCAGCGACGGGTAAGACGGTGTTCATGGAGCCTGCCGAGGTGGTGGAAGCCAACAACAAGGTGCGCGAGCTGGAGGCTGCCGAGCGACGGGAGATAATCCGCATACTGACGGTGTTCAGCGACGAGCTGCGCCCGCAGGTACCGCAGGTGCTGGAGTCGTACCGCTTCCTGGCTGCCATCGACCTGGTGAGTGCCAAGGCCGAGATGGCCGAGCAGATGCAGGCCTTTGAGCCTGAGGTGAGATCCGTGCCGATCATGGACTGGATTCGCGCCATCCACCCGCTGTTGCAGCGGTCGCTCCAGAAACAGGACAAGAAGGTGGTGCCGCTGGACATCATGCTAAGAGGTGAGAGCTCAGAGGAAAGAGGTGAGAGAAATGTCGGGCGGCTGTTGATTATCAGCGGTCCGAATGCGGGCGGTAAATCGGTGTGTCTGAAGACGGTAGGCCTACTGCAGTATATGGTGCAATGCGGCTTGTCGGTGCCCATTGGCGACCGTTCGACGGTGGGTGTGTTTGAGAGCATCATGATAGACATCGGCGACGAGCAGTCGATAGCCGACGACTTGAGTACCTATTCGAGCCACCTGCTGAACATGAAGATGATGATGCGGCAGGCTAATGCGCGTACATTATTATTAATAGACGAGTTTGGCGGTGGCACGGAGCCCACCATTGGTGGAGCCATTGCCGAGGCCGTGCTGAAACAGTTTTGGAAGAAGCAGGCCTTTGGCGTTATCACCACCCACTACCAGAACCTGAAACATTTTGCCGACGACCATGAGGGCGTGGTGAACGGTGCTATGCTCTACGACCGCAACCAGATGCAGGCGCTGTTCCAGTTGTCGATAGGTCAGCCGGGTTCGTCGTTTGCCATCGAGATAGCCCGCAAGACGGGCATTCCCGAGGAGGTCATCAAGGATGCCTCCGACATCGTAGGCAGCGACTATGTGCAGAGCGACAAATACTTGCAGGACATCGTGCGCGACAAGCGCTACTGGGAAGGCAAGCGCCAGACCATCCACCAGCACGAGAAGTCACTGGAGGGGCATATCCAGCGATACGAGAACAATCTGGAAGAGATAGAACGCGAGCGCAAGGCCATTCTGAACCGTGCCAAGCAGCAGGCGGAGGAATTGTTAGCCGAGGCAAACAGGAAGATAGAGAATGCTATCCGCGAAATCAAGGAGGCGCAAGCCGAGAAGGAGCAGACAAGGCTGATTCGTGAAGAGCTGCAGGAGTTCCGCGAGCAGGTGCAGAATGACGAGACGCGCGGACTGATGAGCGAGGAGGACTTTGCCAAGCGCTTGCAGAAGATGGAGGAACGGAAAGCCCGCAAAGAGAAGCGAAAGGCCGAGAAAGATGCGCGAGAGAAAGCCGTCAGCGAGAAGCTGGCCGAGCGGGCCAAGGCCAATCTGAACGACGCGAACCGCCCGTTAACCAAGGGCGATACTGTCCGCATCAAGGGCACCACCAGTATAGGTGAGATAGAGTCGGTACAGGGCAAACAGGCTACCGTGATTTTTGGCGGATTGCGCTCGAAGGTCAAACTGGAGCAACTGGAAAGATGTGAAAAGGGGAAAACGAGTGGCGGAGATTCTGGCAATGCTGTTGATAAGCATGCCCATCTGGCTGTACAAACCTCCAGGATGACACGTGCCACGATGGAGGACCGCCGCCAGAACTTCCATCAGGACCTGGACGTCCGCGGTATGCGCGGCGATGAGGCTGTCGATACCGTGATGCACTTCATAGACGATGCCATACTGATAGGCTTGAGTCGTGTGCGCATCCTGCATGGAACTGGAACGGGCATCCTCCGGCAACTGATTCGCCAGTATCTGCATACAGTTCCCAACGTAAAAAGCGCCAAGGACGAGCATGTGCAGTTTGGAGGCGCGGGTATCACCGTCGTCGACTTAGACTAAAAGACATCAGAAAGGAGCCGGAAGCAATCATCATCAGTCTTCCGGCTCCTTTTTATAATGTATATTCCTGTGCAATTATTTGTCCAACTCAGCCAGATTCTGGGCTATCATCTCGTCGGTGACGGTATAGTTCTGCAGGTCGCCGTTGATGTAAGCCTCGTAGCTCGGCATGTCGATGAGTCCGTGGCCAGAGAGGTTGAAAAGGATGACTTTCTCTTCGCCTGTCTCGATGCACTTCTTGGCCTCGCGGATGGTGGCGGCGATGGCATGGGTGCTCTCGGGGGCGGGGATGATGCCCTCGGTGCGGGCAAAGAGCATACCGGCCTCGAAGGTCTCAAGCTGCGGGATGTCGACGCCGTGCATCAGACCGTCCTTGATGAGCTGTGAGATAATCATGCCTGCTCCGTGGTAGCGCAGACCACCGGCATGGATATTGGAAGGCTTGAAGTTGTGGCCCAGCGTGAACATCGGCAGCAGCGGCGTGTAGCCAGCCTCGTCGCCGAAGTCGTAGCGGAACTGGCCGCGGGTGAGCTTCGGGCAGCTGTCGGGTTCGGCAGCGATAAACTCCGTCTTCTTGCCGTCCTTAAGGTTGTGTCGCATGAAGGGGAAGGCGATGCCGCCGAAGTTGGAACCGCCACCAAAGCAACCGATGACGATGTCGGGATATTCGCCAGCCATGGCCATCTGCTTCTCAGCCTCCAGACCGATGATGGTCTGGTGCAGGCCCACGTGGTTGAGCACCGAGCCCAGCGTGTACTTACAGTTGGGCGTGGTGGTAGCCAGCTCTACAGCCTCGCTGATAGCGGTGCCTAATGAACCGGGATGCGTGGGATCCTTGGTGATGATGTCCTTGCCAGCGCGTGTCGACATAGAGGGTGATCCCGTCACGGCAGCCCCGAAGGTGCGCATAACGCTGGAGCGGTAAGGCTTCTGCTGCATGGTAATCTTCACCTGATAGACAGCACATTCCAGTCCATAGAGCTTGGCAGCATAAGACAGCGCCATACCCCACTGGCCAGCACCCGTCTCGGTGGTGACGTTGGTGGTGCCTTCCTGTTTGGCATAATAGCACTGGGGGAGGGCAGAGTTAATCTTGTGGGAGCCCAGCGGATTGGTGCTTTCGTTCTTGAAATAGATGTGGGCGGGAGTGCCGAGCGCCTCCTCCAGGGCGTAAGCACGCACAAGTGGGGTAGCACGGTAGTACTTGTACTTGTCGAGCACTTCCTCGGGAATGTCAATCCATGCATGCTCGGTGTCCAACTCCTGCACGCAGCACTCGCGAGGGAAGATGTGAGCCAGGTCGTCGACACCCAGCGGCTGCTTGGTAGCCGGATGGATGGGCGGCATGGGCTTGTTCACCATGTCTGCCTGGATGTTGTACCACTGTGTAGGAAGTTCGCTCTCTTGAAGGATGAATTTCTTTTGTTTTGCCATTGTTTTTTGTTGTTGGTTAAAGATTACCGCGTGCAAAGGTAATAAAAAATAAGTGAAAAGCGAAAAGTGAAAAGTGAAAAATTTGCTGCTGCCATTGAAAAATTGTACCTTTGCAACTTGTTATGACAATTATTGCTGTAGTATTGCTGTATTTTGCGTTTTTGTTTGCCGTGAGCCGGTGGACGGGACGCAAGGCTACAAACGAGACATTTTATCGTGCTGACCGCCGCTCGCCGTGGTATATGGTGGCTTTCGGCATGGTGGGAGCTTCCATTTCGGGCATCACGTTCGTTTCGGTGCCCGGCATGGTGATGCGCACACAGATGACATATCTCCAGACATGTATGGGCTTTATTCTAGGCTATGTGGTGGTGGCCTTCGTGCTGTTGCCGCTCTATTACAGGCTGAATTTGACATCTATCTACGCATTCCTGGGGCAGCGCCTTGGACCGCACTCGCACAAGACGGGGTCGTGGTTCTTCCTGCTGTCGAAGATGACGGGGGCGGCGGTGAGGTTCTATGTGGTGTGCATCATCCTGCAGCGCTTTGTCTTCGAGCCTTTAGGCATGTCCTTTGTCGTGACTGCTTTTGGCTTGGTGCTGCTGATATGGCTCTATACGCGGCGTGGTGGCATCAAGACACTGGTATGGACGGACTCGCTGCAGACGGTATGCCTCTTCACGGCATTGCTCCTTATTATATATAATGTATTAGCGGACATGGGGCTGAGCGTTGGCGAGGCCGTGAAAACCATCGGCAGCCATCCAATGTCGAGGATCTTTGTCTTCGACGACTGGGTGAGCACGCAGAATTTCTGGAAGCAGTTTGTGAGCGGTGTGTTCATCGTTATCGTCATGACGGGTGTCGACCAGGATATGATGCAGAAAAACCTGACCTGCAAGACTTTACGCGGCGCACAAAAGGATATGTGTACCTATGGCGTACTCTTCCTGCCTGCTAACCTGCTGTTTCTGTCATTAGGCATTCTGCTGACGCTGTGGTATCAGCAACATGGACTGGCGATACCCGCCATGGGCGATGAACTCCTGCCGACGTATGTGCAGAGCATTGCCAACGGGCATCAGCTGACGGCTGACGGGCAGTGGTTGACGGCTGACGGTCAGTGGTTGACGGCCTTTTTCGTTTTAGGCATCGTGGCAGCGTCATTTTCCAGCGCCGACTCCGCGCTGACGTCGCTGACTACCGTCTATTGCGTGGATATCTGTGGACAGACGGACAACGAACGGCTGCGCAAAAGGGTACATATAGTGATGTGTGCCGTCTTTGTGCTGTTCATCCTGCTGTTCAAGAGTGTCAATTCTACCAGTCTCATCGATGCCATCTACATTCTGGTGAGCTATACCTACGGTCCCTTATTAGGAATGTTTGCCTTTTGTCTGCTGACCCGCCGGAAGGTCGTAGACCGCTGGGTGCCATACGTGGCTGTTGCCTCGCCGCTGCTGTGTTATGCCATCGATCGGGTGGTGACAAGCACGCTCGACTATCATTTTGGCTATGAGCTGCTGATGCTCAACGGGTTGCTGACGTTCTGCGGCTTGTGGATTTCTGGCATCCGCCGCCCCTGACGCAAACCAATGGCCTTTTATCGAAGGAGTGGCATTCCAAGAAAGTGGAGGAGCACGCCAATGAAGTTTGGGACAAACTCGGACTGACTCAGGAGAAACTCGACGAGCTTGCCAACATTCACGACCAAGCCACCCCTCACCTTCATTCACGCTTCTGAGGCTGACTTTTCATGTCAATACCTCTTCGCGCATCCAGGCGGTGACGCTCTTATGCATGCGCTGCTTGAAGGCGGTGCTGAAGGTGCTGTAGCTGTGGTAGCCGCTCTCCTGGGCCAGCTGTTGGGCGACAATGGGCTCATGTGCAGCGGCAAGCTCGCGGTAGCGGGCTATGAAGTGACGGACGCGAAGGTCGTGGATGTATTCATAGAAACTTGTGCCCTGACTGGCAAAATACTGGCTGAGATAGTAGTGGTTCATGCCGACGGCTGCCGAGAGTTGCGCCAGGGTCAGGTCTGACTTCAGGTAGAGCTGCGTGTCCTCGCAGTGCTTCGCCAGCATTTGGCCGATAGACCCACCCCCTTGCCCCTCCCTGTGAGTGAGGGATCTATAGTGTAATAACTCCCCTCCATATCAGGGAGGGGTAAGGGGGTGAGTCTTTCCAATGTCTCCACGCGCCACAGCAGGAGGCCCGCCAGCGGGAAACCGATGAGGTGGGCGATGGTGGACATCACGTAGTTGTCGGTATATTCATAGCTCATGAGCAGTAGCATGAGGTCGATGAGCAGCGTAAGGCTGAGCCACACCTCCTTGTGCTCCAGGTCGGCGTAGCTGTCGCGCAGCCACCGCCCATATTGCCGCACGGCCACCACCATATATATAATGAATACCATGGCGAGGGCCAGCCCATAGACCATGTTCGGGGTTGTGAGGTCGATGGATGGCAGGGCGGTCTGCAGCACTGCGAGCACCGCGCAGGGCGTCATGGCGACTACAATGGGCCACAGCGGACGGCGGCGGTCTTGCAGCATGGACAGCAGTGTGCCGACAAAGACGGGGGGCAACGCCATGCAGTCGATAGCGACGAGCAGCCCGTAAATCACCGAGTGGGTATCGTTCGAGTACGTGTAGAACAGTATCCACCAGACGTGGACCAGAGCCATGATGCCGAATAATGCCGCTGCCCAGCGGCGCAGTCGTTCGGGCGGCGTGATGTCGGGTGCGATAGCCTTGCCCCGACACAGCAGCAGGTAGAGGAACAGCACGATAGCCACGGCTGTTCCTGCGCCGTAGAGCAGGAGATACAGTATCAACAATGGAATTATCTGTTCGGGCATATCGTTCTTATGATTGTTCCTTTGGCATGCAAAATTACATTTTTTTAAATGAAATCGTGCGTGCTTCCAAAAAAAATCGACCTGTACAGGTCGAAAAAATTTGTTCTTTTTGCTATTTCATCGTGGTTATAGATGTTGAAAAAACGTGAATTGAGGTTGAAAATGCGTTAATGGGCGAATCTGGAGGGCGGGGTAACTCTCAGCTAATGCAAAAAAAGTCTCAGCTAATGCAAAATCTTCGCTCGCGTCGATTTTGACCTTGCAAGTTTAGGTTATTATGAGTACCTTTGTAACTAAAAAGTAAACAATTAATAACGATAATTATGAAAAAGAGTTTGATTTTATTTGCATTGGGACTGGTGACATTCATTCCGGCCCAGGCACAGTGGACCCATTATGACACTCAAACTGCTATTAGTGGCGTGTTTGGTGCTATTAATCATAGTATAGAATCCGCTGAGCGCAAGAAGCAGATGGAGATTCATGCCCGTGAGAAGGTGGAATACGAACAGAGTTTCAAGGACGCTGTGGAAGAGGCCAAGGACTTCGAGCAGCAGGAGAAATGGGAGGATGCCCTCAGCAAGTATGAGGAGGCTGCCAAGCTGAACTGCAACTATGGATATTCCGACCAGCGACAGATTTCCCGCAAGATCAATGACCTTTACGAGAAGGCAGGCCGCACAGAGGACGGCCCGAGCATCCTGAACAACTCCAAGACCATTCTGGCCGATTACTCTAAATATAGATATGTACGCGAGAATCCTATCTATGTGAACAAGAAGAATACGCCCACTAAGATTGTGCGCGTGGCTTGTTCCGACAGTGAGACACGCCTCGAAATGGAGATTGAATCCCAGTATGCCAATTTCGGTGTGTACATTCGGGGCAAGGCATACATCAAAGGCAACAAAGGTGGCAAGTTAGGGTTGGCAGGTGCCGAGAACCTATCTGTGGCACCGGCCACAACCACCATTCCCTGGCCTTACCAGAAGCTGCGCTTCGTCCTCATCTTCCCGCCGCTGCCCGCCGATGCGACGGAGTTTGACTTCATTGTGCCATCCAGCGAATGGCAGTTCAAGGACATCAAGTGTAAATGAATTCTTCATGAATTAATAATAACCTATATTGTTTAATCAATTAATTAAAAAAAAATGAAAGCAAAAAAGATTTTGTTCGCTCTGTTCGCACTGGTGTGCGTGCTGGCTGTTAGTGTGTCGTTCTCATCATGCTCAAAAGATGATGACAATGAAACCCTTTTGTACTACCGTCTCGGATTCTCTAAAATGAATGGTAATTTTACTGAGTCTGCATTTATTGACGATACTTTTAAGGCTGCACTTGGTGTTACGACTGATGAGTTCACATCTTATCCCGGTGGTGATGAGAAGATTAAGGCTAACTGTGGCAAGGCTGCCTCGCAGCTTAACGGAATGGCCTTTACAGGAACATATACCTACGTGGTAACTAAAATTACTTCTAAGGGCTCTTCTGACATTTATTCATGGACGAATCCTTCTAATTAGCAGGAATCGTTGCATCCTGAGAAAAACGGCAGTGACAGGTAATGAATACGCTTGCCACTTCATTTGCCGCCGAGGGTTCGACTCCCTCGGCGGCAACTTGTTCAACGGAGACCGCTGATTACTTCTCGATTTCCAGAAGTTATTTTTGCTATACACTATCCACTATCCACTAAATTTAAGTTAACTTGTTTGTATTCAGAAGCTTAGGTCGTTTTGAGGTTAACTTATTGATAATATGAAGTTTACCTTCATTTTAGTGGATAGTTGGAAAGATTTTGGCTTTTTGCTTTCATTTTTTTGTCTTGTTTTCTTTTGTTTTTATAGTGACGCGAAGCGTAATCATCACCATTCTAAGCGTATTTATTGCCTTTAGCTGATCTTATTCTATCCTCTCATCTGACTAAAATACTCTTTCGGCTGGACACCCATCTCTTTTTTGAAGGAGGTGGCGAAATACTTCGGGTCTTTGAACCCAACCCGGTAGGCGATGTCGCTGACGAGAAGGTCGGGATTCTCTTTAGCCAGTCGGCAGGCGGCCTTGATGCGCTCCTTGCGGATGAAGGCGGTGACATTCATGCCTGTCAGGGCGCGCAGCTTGTTGTAAAGTGTGCTGGAGCTGGCTCCCATGTCGGCAGCAAAGGCTTCGCGGTCGTAGTCAGAATCATCCATGTGCTCTTGCAGGCATTTTATGGCGCGCTGTAGGAATTCCTCGTCAGGGGTCAGGGGGCGGTCTGCCATTTCCTCTTCATCGGTGGGCTTGCGGATGCGCTCACGGTTCGCAATGATGTTGTCGATGCGTAGTTCTAAGTCCTTCAGTTTGAATGGTTTGTGTATGTAGTCATCGGCACCGGCTTCCAGCGCTTCCTGCACGTCTTCTTCTTGTGTTTTGGCTGTCAGAAGAATAATGGGGAGGTGACTGAGGTCCTCGTCCTGCTTGATGTGGCGTGTTAATTCATATCCGTCCATTTCAGGCATCATGATATCGGAAATGATGATGTCAGGCCTGTGTGTGCGGATGATGTCAAGGGCCTGCTGACCGTTCGAGGCCGTCTGCACATGGTATTTCGTACTCAACAACTGCTGCATCAGCATCATGAGTTCCCGGTTGTCTTCGACGATGAGTACCCACGAAGCGTCCTCATCAATCGGGCTGGCCAATTTAGAGGTGATATCCTGAGCTGACAAACTCTTGGGCAGGTCGAGGATGTTGTTATCAGGAACATTGAACTGTATCTGGTTCTTTTCGTCAATTTGAGAGGCTGCAAAGGCTTCTTTGCCAATAGGGAGGTCGACGATGAAGGTTGTTCCTTGACCTTCAGCGCTCTTATACTGAATGGTACCTTTGTGCAGATAGACCAGGTCGTGTGTCAGAGCGAGGCCAAGACCGGTACTCATGTTTTGATAACGGCGGTTATCACCGTTGCTGAAACGCTTGAAGAGTTTTTTCATCATCTCCTTGGGAATGCCGATACCCGTGTCGCTGACTTTTATAATGAGGTGGTCGTAATGGCGGTTGGTGGTGACGTCGAGAACCACCTGTCCTTGTTCGGGGGTGTATTTGGCGGCATTTGACAGCAGATTGAAGATGATTTTGTCCAATTTGTCGGTATCAATCCACCCTATCATACTTTCTGGATGACAATGGATGGTGAAGTCCAGCTGCTTTCTGCTCATGAGCGGTTTGATGCAACGGGCTGTCTCGGTGACATATTGCATGACGTCACCCTTGCTGACCAATAGCTTCAACCCGCCCTCCTGAGCTTTGCTCGTCTCCAGAATCTGTTGTAGCAAGCGCACGATGCGCTGAATGTTCAGCTCCATCAGTTCATATTCCTGCTGTTCCTCGGGCCGGACTATGCGCAGATGCTCTACTGAGGCAGACAGAATGGTCAGCGGTGTCAATAGTTCGTGGGTGATATTGGTGAAGAGCTCGTTCATCTGGATGCGGTTCCGGATGCGCACACTTCGTAGATAAAGCCACCTTCCGATAACGATTATGGCCAATATTGCCACAAGAATAAGTGCTAATTGCCAGGTTGAAAGATTCATAATATGATTAATTTTGGCTGCGAAGTTATACTTTTTTCTTCTAATTATCAATAAAAACGCACTTAAAAGGTGTTAAAAGGGTTGATTTTGGTTTGAAAATCGCGATTTCTAGTTTAAATAATGTGATTTCACGATATTTAAACCATAAATAACGATACGTGAACGCGTGATTCGAATATTTGTTTTATCTTTGCATCAGAAATGGAAAAGATTATTTCCCAACTTAAATCGCCGGGCGTGATGCTTTACGATTTGAGGTTTTTCTAAAGAAGATTTTTAATGGTTAAGGTTTATGGTTGATTAATTTAGTTTTTTGAATGTTTAAGCCTCGCTGTGAAGCGAGGCTTAATTCATGATATGCCTATTTGTCAAAAGTTGGACTCTATGCGTTCAGTAGGAAGCGTTCGGCCTCAATGGCAGCTTGGCAGCCTGTGCCAGCGGCGCTGATAGCCTGACGGTAGGTGGGGTCTGCACAGTCACCAGCTACGAAGACACCAGGGAGCTTGGTGCGGGGTGTGCCGTCAATTTTTTGCAGGTAGCCTACTTCGTCAGTATCGAGCCATTCGCGGAAGATGGCAGTGTTGGGAGTATGGCCGATGGCGAGAAAGAAACCGTCTATCTGGATGTCCACCAGTTGCTCGTCGGCTTCGCCCTTGCGCTTGACAAGATGGGCACCTTCTACACCATTCTCGCCAAAGAGTCCTAATGTGTTGTGCTCAAAGAGAATCTCGATGTTCTCGGCCTCCATCACACGCTGCTGCATCACTTTAGAGGCACGCAGGAAGGGTTTTCTCACAATCATATAGACTTTCTTGGCCAGTCCGCTCAGATAGAGGGCGTCTTCACAGGCCGTGTCGCCGCCGCCTACGACGGCAACGGTCTTTTTGCGATAGAAGAAACCGTCGCAGGTAGCGCAGGCACTGACGCCTTGTCCGTTATATTTGCGCTCATCGTCCAATCCCAGGTATTTTGCAGAGGCTCCGGTGGCGATGATGACTGTGTCAGCTTCCAGTTCTCGACCGGTGTCATCCCATGCTTTGTAAGGACGTTGGGAAAAATCTACCTTGGTAATCTCGCCGTCACGGATGTCCGTGCCAAAGCGTTCGGCTTGCTCGCGCAAATCCATCATCATCTGGTTGCCGTCGACTCCTTGCGGATAGCCGGGAAAATTCTCAACCTCAGTCGTTTGCGTTAACTGACCGCCAGGCTGCAGTCCGCAATATTCCACAGGTTGCAGGTTGGCGCGTGAAGCATAAATGGCAGCGGTGTACCCTGCGGGCCCGCTGCCTATAATCAGACATTTGATATGTTCCATTATAAAAGTTCTTTGATTTTCTCCTCAATATTCTCAAGCTTTTCTGTCGGCTCGAAGCGGGCAACAACCTGACCTTTCTTGTTGATAAGGAACTTGGTGAAATTCCACTTGATGTCGGGCTTCTGCTTATAGTCGGGGTCTGCCTTCGACAGCATGTCCTCCAGAATGGGGGCGATGGGGTGTTCCATATCCCAGCCGGCGAAACCCTTCTGCTCCTGCAGGAACTTAAACAGCGGGTCTGCATCGTCGCCGTTGACCTTTACCTTCTTGAAGCGGGGGAACTCAGTTCCGAAGTTGAGTTTGCAGAACTCATGGATGGACTCATCGGTACCGGGAGCTTGCTGACCGAATTGGTTGCAGGGGAAGTCTAATATCTCAAAGCCCTGGCTATGGTATTCCTTATATAGCTTTTCCAGTTCATCGTACTGGGGGGTGAAACCGCACTTGGTAGCTGTGTTGACAATCAGCAGCACCTCGTTGGCATACTCCTTCAGGGAAACATCCTTACCTTTTCTGTCCTTGACAGTGAAATCATAAATGGTTTTCATTTGTTTTAAAATTAGGTTGTGTTAGAAATAATCCTTGACAAAGTTACGAATTATTGTTGTTATGACCAAAAGTTTTAGGATTTTTTTATTTAAACCAATAACTATGTGTCACTTTGCTTTCTACTTCATCCTCTATGTTGTCTGGAAGATTGCAGAAGAAATCGATGCCTGTCAACTCCTCCAGACGGTCAATGGTGATGGTATATCCCTTGCGGGTATCCTTTGAATGGTCTTCACCCAGATTGGGTGCCCAATAGGCCATAGCCTGCCAGGTGTTGTTCTTTCTGCTGAGAAGTGCCATATAGAAGAAACGCGGGACTGGGATATGGTCTTTGTTGACACGTGTGGACTGATGGCTTCTCTGATTGACGTACTCGAGGATATACTCTGAGTTGTCGATGGTGCCACCTTTACAGATATATAGCGTGTCGGACATACTCACCCAATTGCGGACGTCATCCTCCATTTCCTGCCAAAGTCCTGCATTGAACTTATTGTGTTGTGGCTGCATATTGGTGATAAAGAAGGTCTGATAGTTGCTGTCCGTAGCTCTCAGACGGTCGGCAGACGGGCAGATATGTCCGTGATCGTAGCCGGAATACTTATAGGGATCAGTCGTAAATTGATATTCTGCTGGCAATTGGGGATCATTCGGATACTGACAGGTAGGCGAAAGCGTTCCGTCGTTTTCGGCAGAATACCTTTTGACATTATAACTGCTGTGATATTTGATGCTGCTATAAATTTTGTAACAGCTCCAACGCTGTGACTGCAAGTCGGTGTCCCATTCTACACAGTAGTTGAGACCTTCCTCGTTGATGTTCTTGTTCAGGATGGCACGATGAACAATGACAATTCCTTTTTTCAGATGTGGGAATTCCAGTTGTGTCTGGGCCTCAATAGGGCCAGAAGTGTTCTTGTTGGCGTTGATACTGGTGTTGTCGGAATTGGGATCTGGCTTTGAACGCTCGACAGAATCGCCATCTCCGCTGCTGCAGGCTGATAGCAGCAATACGGCAGAAATAGTTAGTAGGAGTTTTTTAGTTTTCATAGTTGGATGATTTTTAAAAGATAAAAAAGGCGCAACCATAGGCATATGCAACTACCCTGGACGCGCCTTTGATGTCTTGTTGGCTTTGAAATTATCTTTATTTCTTCGCAGCCTTACCGTAGCGGCTCATGAACTTGTCGACGCGACCAGCGGTGTCGACGAGCTTGCTCTTACCAGTATAGAACGGGTGAGAAGTGCTCGAAATTTCAATCTTTACCACGGGGTAAGTTTCGCCTTCGAACTCTACGGTGTCATTCGTCTTTGCGGTAGAGCGCGAGAGGAACATATCGCCGTTGGACATGTCCTTGAACACGACGGGGCGATAGTTTTCTGGATGAATACCTTTTTTCATTTTTTCTTGTTTATTTTATATGTTATTTCACTATTGTGCATAAAAGCGGGTGCAAAGGTACGAATTATTTTCCGACTGACCAAATATTCAGGCCACTTTTTTATTCTGCAAACGTAAAGACCAGGTCTTCGAGGGTGCAGAGCGACTTCTCCTTGGTGTCAGACTTGAAGAGGATGAAGATGGCGTGCTTGCCAGCGAGGTCGTTTTCCTTGGCTTCCTTGGAGATACCTATCGCCATATCATAGATAGTTTTCGACATGTCGCTCTTCAGGGCTATCTCGCCTATCTTCTTGCCGCCCTGCGAGGTCCAGGGGCGGTCCAGCATAACCTCGATGGTGCCGTCGATACCCTCAGGGATGAGTCGCAGGACGAGCATTAGGTTCTCTCCTGTAGCCAGACGCTCGGCATCGAAGTTGAAATACTTGTAGCCCACGATGCTGCCGTCGGTATTGTTCACCACGCGGTTGCTGTTGTTCTTCAGGTCATAGGGCGCGTCGAAATTGGTGTCTGTGCCATACGATGCCTCTACGTAGGAACCGTAGAACGTGTTGTTGGGCCATTCATGGACGGCAGGCTTCGGTCCCGTCAGCCAGCAGGCGATGCCAGCAGAATGGCGCTCGAAGGGGTAGAGGCCGTTCAGTGAAAAGCCCTCGGAGTTGTATTCGCCCTCGCTGATTTCCACCTTGCCGCCAGCACCTTCTTCCACCTTGACGGTGATGGGTGCCACCATAGCCTGACGGGCATATTCGTCGGTGCCAGTCTGACGGTGGTAGAAGACATACCACTGGCCGTTGATCTCGCAAATCGAGCCGTGAGTATTGCCATCGGGAACGGCAGAGGCGATAACGTTGCCTTGTTCGTCTTTCTCACGGGCACGTCCGTCGATGATGGTGCCGCCATAGGTCCAGGGACCTAACGGCTGGTCGCTGTAGGCGTATGCCAGCGTGTAGTTCGACGTGGGCAGTCCGAATTCGCCGTCCTCGGTGAAGCGGCTGTAAATGAACACATACTTGTCCTTGATCTTCCGCAGCGACGAAGCCTCGAAGAAGCGGAAGATGCCTGGTTCGTTTCTGCCAGATACCATGCCGTCGACGACCTTCGTACCAGGCTTGACGGTGCACATCGTCGCTGGGTCTATCTCTGTCGCCATTGAGTGCTCGAAGCCCCAATAGCCATAGACTCGCCCATCGTCATCGACGAATACGGCAGGGTCGAAACCGTAGATGCCGTCCACCTTGTTGGGGTCGTCGGCATTCCAGTTGCAGACCTCAAAGGGACCGTTGGGACGGTCGCTCTTGGCTATCAGACCATTACGGAACCCCGTCTGGTCATTGGGGAAAAGGTAGTAGGTCTTCTTGCCTGTGCTGTCAGTTACCAGCGTGATATCGGGTGCATACAGCACGTCGGCAGTCCCTGCTGAGTCAAAGGGTTCGCCCTTGGCATTCTTATCCACGACGAGAATTTCCCCGTCGTAGCGCCACTGGCTAAGGTCGTCCACAGGAGCTGACCATACCACCTGGTCGCGACCGCAGTACTCGGTCTTCAGGTCATCGTGCGAACCATATATATATACACGCTGCAGTCCGGGATTGTCAGGGTCTTCAAACACGTAAGGCTCGCCGTCGGGGATATGCTCCCACAGCGGGAGGTAAGGATTGCCCTGAGTCAAGGCTACTGGGGGCTCTTCAACACCGCCCTTACTTGCACAAGAAGTAGTCAACAAGCAGCAGCACGTTGCTGCAAGGCTTATCATAAAAAAAGTCTTCATTATAATGAGTGTATTATGGTGCAAAGTTAAGAATTAAAATCGATACGGCAAAACTTTTTTCTGCTTTTCTGAAAAATCGTTCAGTTTGCAGCAGAAGCTTGAAGTCCGATTGAAACATATAGAGGATTAACGAGACGCAATCCACACCTTATGGGAGTGACTGCCGCGAGTGGTGATGCCAGAATCAGCGTCGGCCACCATCTGCTTCAGGTCGTTTGAGGCCGATGTCCTGCATTGACCCGTGGCTATGGCATAGTCGCTGAGCGTCATATATCCTTGACGGCTGATGATGGCTTTGGCTTTTACCAATCGCTCTTCGCGACTGAACTTATTTTTCTGTGGAATGACGACGTCTGTTGTGACGCGGTCGAAAGTGGCCTCACGGTTCATCTCCTTCAGCAATTCAGGGTCTGGCTTGAAGTTGATGTCCTTGATGCACACGTGCCTGTATTTCGTCTTGGGCTCTTCACCTTTCTGTTTATTCTTGGCAATAGCCTCCTCTGACGGAGTTGACGTATCGAAGCCCAAGGACAGAGAGAATACGCCCAGTCCGTCTATCTTGATATTGTGCCCCAAAGGCATCCAATTCTGCATCGTTGACGCGAGTGCGTCGAAGACCGCTCGGATGAGACCTTCGCTGATGTTGCCAGCATAGGTGCGCATGTGTTTGATAACGGTCTCATAGTCGTGCAGCGAGTAGGTCTGCATCTTTGGATAGACGATTTTTTTGCCGTCTGTCATCTCATCAGGAAGTTCCTGTAAAACAAAATTTGCCATATAGTTAACAATTTTATATTTTTGCACTATCAATTTTATATTCATGCTCCGCGAACTTATGTTCACCGCCCGCGAACTTATGTTCGTGCACTGCGAACTTATGTTCATAGACCGAGAACATAACTTTTCTCACTGCAAAGATACATTTTTCTGCTGAATCCACCAAATAATTCCTTGCAATTGTGAAAAAAAAAGAGGATGTGCCTTGTGTGACACATCCTCGTAAATAAAGTTTTAAAATTATTAATTCTTAGTCAGCGTAGCATCGTCAACAATGACATCCTCACCTGATGAATAGCTGCCAGACTTAGGATTCATGACAATCAAGCAGACTGTGGTCTTTGCGTCTAATGTAAAGGTGGTGCTTACTTGTGACCACGATGTCTTGATATCTGCATAATCGCCATAAGTATAATTGCCTACTGCACCATCAGTTACAGGAACAAAGCCTGGACGTACCTGAGCCTTGTTGGCGGAAGTGGCTTTTGCGTAGAAAGCGAAGGTATAAGTACCAGCCTCCAATGTAATCTCTTGACTAGCAAGACGCTTGTTTTGAGTACCGCCACCCTTTACGATGCAAGCATAGCTGCCGCCGTGAGCATCGGTGCTTTGTTCCAAAGTAGCACTGCTTGCTGTAGAAGCAGACTTCCAACCCGTGGGCAGTCCATTTGCCCAAGTCTCAAAGCCTCCGTTTGTTAGTGTGCTTGGAGTCTCACCACCACCTTGGCCGCCGCCTGAGCCACTGCCGCTACCTTCATTGGTCTTTTTGCCGTCGATGGTGACAATCTGAGCTGCACTCTTGCCAGCGGTCTCAGGTGTGTTGCCCTTATAATTCATGATAGGGCCATAGACTATTACCGTTGAGCCTTCTTTGACTTCAAAGCCGTCTGCCAACTTTTCGCCGTCAGAACCAGCTACTTGATATGCCGTGAAGAGTTCAGTAGCATCTTTGCTGTCACCCATCTTGAAGGTCACGTTGCCGTAGCCACCAGAAACCTTGCCGCCAGTAACGACGATTCCCTTGATATAGTAGCTTTCTGAAGATGCGGTCTCACCAATTGCTTGACACTTGGCGATAGCAGCGGCAATATTAAACGGATCGTTCTGTGTTCCAGTACCCTTAGCGCCACCAGTGTCACCACCGCCTCCACCAGCGGTATTGCCGTTCAGTGAGTAGAGATAACTCTTGTTGGCAGAAGTCTCTGGGGTGTTGCCTTTGTAGTTGACCACCTTACCACAGATGACGACATCGTCACCAGCCTTTGGTGTAACACCTTCCGTGTACTTGACATTGCCAAGATAGAGTGTGCGGAATACGTAGAACTGCTCACCGCTCTCCGTGCCATCCTCTGAGATATAGAACGAAGCATTGCCGTATTGCGTATTGAACTCGCCATTGTTGGCATACTTCACAACCTTACCCTTGATGTAGACATCGTTGGGAGATTCGGCGTCTGCAGCCAAAGTGGCAATGTATTGGTTAGCACCAGCTGCATTATACGGATCGGCCTGAGTACCTGTACCCTTGGCGTCTCCACCAGAAGGAGTGCTGCCGCCCTTGGTCAGCTTAACAATGTAGTTGCCCTGAGCAACTTCTGGAGTGACAGTGCCGTTATTGACGTATTTGGTCAGTTTACCCAATACCACCACCTCGTCGCCAACATTAATCTGTCCTGCCTCCGTGAAGTCGGTGTTGTCGATGTTCTTGCCACGGAAGACGGTCAGTTCGTTGGTGCCGTCGGAGATGACGTAGTCGATGTTCTTGTAGGTTGGAATCTTGTCAGCAGCAGTCTTAATCTGGGTAATCTTACCAGACACATAGGCATCCTCCTTGGTGGTTCCGTTGTCTTCCAGCTTGTTGATATACTCCAGAGCTTTGGCAACGGTGAGCGGAGCATCCTTAGTACCTAAGGTTTCCGTTACAGGTGTCGTGCCGCTGCCCTTAGTACCGTCGAGGGAGTACAGCCATGCTGCATTGGCAGAGGTCTCAGGTGTGTTGCCTTTGTAGTTGACCACCTTACCACACATGACTACCAGACTACCTTCCTTGATGTTGGGTGCGCTGGTGTCGCTGTACTTTGACTTGTCATAATAGAGCACACGATAGCAGAGGAACTTGTTGCCGCCATCCTCAGTGTCAGACATCTCGAAAGTAGCGTTACCATACTGGGTGCCGTAAGCCTCAGTAATGGAAGTGACGTAACCCTTGAAGTATACATCCTTGGGCGAGACGACGTCTGCTCCCAAGCCACTGACATATTCAATGACTCCGGCAACGTTGAAGGGGTCTGCCTCAGTGCCAGTTCCTGAGGGTTCAATGACTACAGCACTGTCATCTGCTGGCTTGACGATATCTCCAAAAGGAGAGGGTACGTCCTCGCAGCTGGTGAGTGTGAAGGCCGTCAAGGCCAACGCAATCAGATAATTAGCGATTCTTTTCATATCTATTTGTTTTTATTGTTTCGTTATCGGATGTTTGTTATTTGGTCTGTCCGTTCAGTGACACGATGGTACTGCCCTGGGCAAACTGTGGAGTATTACCCTTGTAGTTGACGACCTTGCCCTTGATGATGACCTCGTCGCCAGCCTTGATACGTTTGGCGTCGGCCTTGTTGAATTTCTCACCGTTCAGTCCGAAGCCGCGGTAGACTTGGAAGCTTCCTGTCGCACCGTCTATATAGTCGGAAATCAGGTAGGTGGCATTGCCGTATGTGCCACTGGTGTCCATTTCTGTCACGCTGACCACATAGCCTTTGGCATAGAGATCAGCAGACTGGACGTCGGCTGCCAGGCTCTTGGTGTACTTCGTGACGCCAGCCACGTTGTAGGGATCATCAGCCGTTCCTGTGCCAGTAGGCGTTGCAACTGGTGCAGGCTCTGTCGATGATTCGACGATGTCGTCAATGTCGCGCATCAGGATTTGCCAGGTGTCGTTATAGCGTGAGGCTACACCCGTGATGTCGACAAGCGTTGTCGGCATCACATTCTTGGCAAAGTCTGCATAGGTACTGGTACGCAGCACGACGTTGCTCAGACCTGAGATGACGCGGTTGGCACAGTTGGAGGTCAGCGACACGCTGCCATCGTTAGGAGCGAACACAGCCTTGCCGTCAGCCTCGGCCAAGGTGACACCCTGCAGGGTAATCAGTTTGCCGCAGTCTTTGGCGATGTCCAGGGTGTTGAAGTTCCACTTGACCTTCTTAGGTTCTGCAATCAGGCCTGGTGTAGACGGAACCAGTTTGTAGTGCAGCTGCCAGAGGTAGCGGCTCATACGGCCTACCTGCGGTGTGGCTCCTTCCTTGTTGGGATTGGTATAGGTGGTACCAAGCTGGGGCTGTTTGCCATAGCCTCCGATGTATAGTCCGTTCAGCTCGACGAGTACCGTCTGTCCGATGGCAAAGGGACCGTACAGACCGCTTTGTGAGATGCTGATAAGAATGGCACCGGTATTGTCCTGGATATAAAGGGCGTTGTAGATGTTGCCACCTTCGTCATTGCCTGTGACGACACCCTTGATCTGCATGGGCGTCTTGACCTCCTTTAGGCTGTTGTTGTTGATTTCGTTGCTATAAAGGGCAATCACCTCGGCAATCGTCTTCAGGTTGGTCTCCTCAAGAGCTTGGTTGCCATAAGCCTGCATAGCCTGTTCCGGAGTAGGTGCATCCCAGTCATTATCTTGGCACGCTGTTGCCAGTCCGAGGGCTGCCAGTGCGAAGAAAATATACTTTTTTGTCTTCATAATAGTAAGCAGTTTTTTAGAATCTGTAAGCGAGGTTCAGCATACCGTTGATGCCGTAGGCATAGAACTTGTACGGATTGCGGTTGAACTTGTAAACGCGGGCACTACCCACATCACCAGTAGTGGTGCTCACCGAGTAGTTGCTTCGGCTCTGCTCAAATCCGCCCGTTACGAGACTTCTGTTGTTCAGCACGTTGGTCAGTGACAAGTTGATAGAGAGGCTACCCTTCTTCAGGCGGACGCTGCGTCCGATAGAGAGATCGAGCATGAATCCACCGCTACCCTTGGCTTGTGCCACTGCCTGGTCGAGCAGCACCTTTTCGCCCGTGGGTGTTGTCTCGAACACCTTTTCAGCGGCGATGCCGGTATTCTCGTAGGAGCGCTGGCGGTTGACGAGTGTCTGTCCGTAGCGGTAAGAGGGTGAGTAAGTTAGGTAGATGCGGTCGTAGTAGTTACCCATGACGTCGATAAACCAACCGCCGCCATTGTAGCTCAGTGTCAGATTGTAGCACGACAGCGGTGAGCCTCCATCGCGCATGTTCTTATTATATACTATATCCTGGTGATAAGTACCTTCTGTCGATTTCATGTAGATGACGTCGGCATTGTTCGTGTACTTAGCATCACTGACGGTACCCAGCGTGCTGATGCTGAACGAGGGTGACAGCTTGACTTTGACGCCCCATTCCAGTCCGTAGTACTGTTTCTTGATACCTGTCATGGACACATAGGTGAATGAGTTGGCGTCGTCGTCATAGAACTGCTGCCATTCAGTCACGTGGTCGAGGTGGCTGTAGTATCCGCTGACGTTGGCCTTCAACCAGGCATTCTCGTACTGGATGCCTGCATCGCTCGAGAATACGCGCTCGTTCTTAAGATTTCTCACGAAGTCGTTGTTTACTTCGGGAGCCACGAATGCCGTTGAAGCAGTCGGTGCACGCAGTTCGTAGCCAGCTCCGATGTTCCACGTCACGCCATACTTCTTCAGTATGTTGGAGTGCAGTCCGGCTTTCACGCCTCCATCGAGGAATTTTCCAGTCTCGCTCTTACCGTAGGAAGTCACTCCGTTGCCGCGAGCCACTGCGATACCGTTATCCATCTTTCCGTCACGCTGCATGGTGACACCGGCCATACGTCCGGCGACGAAGACCTGATAGTCGTCCAAGTCGAAATTCAGCGAGCTCCAGAGCTGAGCCTTGCGGACGTTCATGTTGTAGTCGTAGGAATACTTGTCACCTTCTTTGAGCACAGCGTTCGGGTTGCGCATGTCGTAGTAGACATGAGGGTCGCCCATGGGGTAGTTACCCAGTGCGTATGTGTTGATGTTACGCACTTTCTCAGCGCCCAGCAGGTCGTCAATCTTCTTGTAGTGCTGGGCTATATTGGTAGCCAGTTGCAAGCCGGCGTTCCAGGCTATATTTTTTCTGAGCTTAGTATTCAGCGTCGATGCCAAAGCCAGGTTGAAGTTGTTGTTGTATCTGGCTGATACGAAGTACATGGCGTCACGTCCATCGAGATTGGCATTGTAGTTGGCGTAGTACAGGCGGTCCCAGTTAATCTGGCGGGCTTCTTCTCGTCCCGTCATGTAAGTGCGGGCACGGACGAAGTCGTTGTATGCAGCCAGTGTGCGTCCAGCCACGTCTTCTTCATACCACACGTCGTAGTAGCTTGATGGCAGGTTCTTCCAGTAGTTGGGCTTGGGATTCTCGCTGTCGTTGTATTCCAGGTTGGTACTCTTGTATAAGCCGTAGCGTCCTGTCAGCGTCGTGGTCAGCTTCGTCTGATCTCCGATGTTCCAGTCCCAGGTCAGCAGCGCCGTGGGAGCAAAGTCGGTGACAACGCGTGCGCTACGCTTCTCGCCTTTCTGGAAGCCCCAGTTGGGATTATAGTAGTAGTTGTTGGCCAGCCAGTACATTTCGTCGGTTGCCGGACCTTGTGCGGCACGTTCTGTGGGGTTACCCCATGTGACGAACGAAATGGCGTGCTTGTCGTTCAGTTTCTTCTCGGCTCCCAGGAAATAGGAAAGCGAGTTGTAGAATGTTCCATCCACATACGATGTGTTCATGTTCGCCCAACGATAGGTGACGTTTGCCGAGAAAGCCCATCCGTCAGGTCTGAGTCCGCTATTATAAGTGTACATAGCGCGTACCGTATAATTACGGTTGGCTCCAGTCAGAGTGACGCGCTGTCCTGTGGCCATGTGGCTGGGGCGGAAGTCGTAGTTGTTGGAGCCCGCCATTGACGACATCGAGAATGTGTTGAACTCGAAGGGCAGTGCAAACTCACGGCTGCGCGTCTGCTGGTTCAGTCCTCCTACCAGGGCGTAGCGGAACGAGCCGTTCTCCATGTCGTTCAGCATGACACCATTGGCATAGACGTCGTTGTACTTGGAGGTGAATCCACGGTAGCGGAGTCGGCCGGAACTGAAGGTGTAGCTGGCCTTAGAAGCGTAGATGTTTTGGGCTGAGGAGACAATGGTCACGTTCTGCGACACGTCGTCGTCATCACCCAGTTGAGCTTCGGTGAAGATATAAGCATGTTCCTCGGATGATTCTTCCTCATCTTCGGCAACATTAGCAATACCTTCTTCCATCAGATAGACCGTACCACCAGGAGCCACGGTCTGGGGCTGATAGCCTAAGAATGAAATGGTCACCTTGGCACCATTCGGTGCTTCGATTCGGTAATTGCCATTGATGTCGGTCGTTGTGGAAACATTGGTTCCGTCAACTTTCACAACAGCACCGGTGATGGGGTTCCCCAGATTGTCAACGACGGTGCCTCGTGTCGACTGAGCAAATGCCGAAGCAGCGAAGCAGAGGGCTATCACAATTAGTTTCAGCTTTTTTTGCATCATGTTTTTTAGTTAATTGGTGAATATTTGCCACAAAGGTAAGAAAAAAAAACGATAATACGCGCAATTCTATACTTTTTTTTTATCAGATGAAAAAAAAATTCCCAAAAAGTTCTTTGTGTTGAAAAAAAAACGTATCTTTGCAGGTAATAACTAAAGAACTTATAAATTATGAAAAAAAATCTGTTGCTGCTATTCTTACTGCTTACCACGGGTTTGTGCGTTTCCCGTGCTCAGAAGTACGCTATCTATGGTGTTGGCTTCTATAATCTGGAGAATTTGTTCGACACTAAGCATGACGAGGGGAAGAACGACTACGAGTATCTTCCTGAAGGGAGGAACAAATGGACTGAGATGAAGTATCAGTCGAAGTTGCGCAACATGTCGACCGTGCTGTCAGAGATGGGCACCGATGTGCTTCCTGAAGTGGGTTGTGCCGTCATTGGCGTCAGTGAGGTTGAAAACCGCTACTGTCTGCAGGACCTTGTCAACCAGCCGAAACTGAAGGCTCGCGATTTCAAGTTTGTCCATGTGGAGGGTCCCGACAAGCGTGGCGTCGACTGCGGCCTGCTTTACAATCCGAAGTTCTTTACGCCTCAGAAGGTCCGTCTCGTACCTTATGTATATGAGAAGAAGGAAGACGAGGGTCATGCTACCCGTGGTTTCCTGACGGTCACTGGTACGTTGGCTGGTGAACAGATTACCGTCATCGTCTGTCACTGGCCCAGCCGTGGTGCCGCGTCTTACTATCGTGAGTTAGCCGGTCGTCAGGTGCGGACACTCAAGGAGAGCCTGCAGAAGGAAGACCCCAATGCGAAAATCATCATCATGGGCGATATGAATGATGACCCTCGTGACCGTTCCATGTCGGAGGCCTTAGGAGCCAAGCGTGATATAAAAGAGGTGGAGCCCGGTGGTCTTTACAATCCCTGGTGGAAATTGCACGACAGTGGTACGGGCACGCTGACCTTTGGCGGCTCCTGGAACCTGTTCGACCAGATAGTAGTGTCCTATTCTCTGTTGCACCAGGAAGGCCAGCAGGACTATAATACGCTGAAGTTCCGTCAGCACCAGATCTTCCGCCGCGACTATCTCTTCCAGCAGGAAGGCCAGTATAAGGGTGGCATCAAGCGTACCCATGCCGGTGGTGTCTGGCTCAATGGCTATAGCGACCACCTGCCTACCGTCATCTATCTCATGAAAGAAAAGAAATAGTCAAATTGTTAAATAGTAAAATAGTAATATAAAAAAGTGACTATTATTGGAATTGCAGGCGGTACTGGTTCCGGCAAGACTACCGTCGTCAAGAAAATTGCCCAGGCGCTGCCTCCCCACTGTGCAGCCGTCGTACCTCTCGACTCGTATTATAACGACACCACGGGGATGACTGACGAGGAGCGCCGGGCCATTAATTTCGACCACCCTGACGCCTTTGACTGGAAACTGCTTACTGAGCATATCAAGATGCTAAAGAATGGACAGCCCATCGAGCAGCCCACCTATTCTTATATTATATCCAACCGCTTGCCCGAGACTGTTCATGTCGAGCCCAAGCCCGTCATCATCCTTGAGGGCATCATGACGCTGCACTACAAGAAGCTGCGCGACATGATGGACTTGAAGATCTTCGTTGACACCGATGCCGACGTGCGGCTCATCCGCAACATCCGGCGTGACGTCGTCGAGCGCGGACGTACTGTCGACATGGTGCTCGACCGCTACGAGAAGGTGCTCAAACCCATGCACGAGCAGTTCATCGAGCCTACCAAGAAATATGCCGACCTCATCATCCCCTCGGGCGGCGACAACAAGACCGGCATCCATATTCTGCGCACCTACATCGAGGGCATCGTCACCAACGTATGACGGGATGATAGCGATAGTCCTTGCACTAAGATAAGGAAACCAATGCCAAATGAAGTTTTTGTTCAAATAATTTGGCTGTTTAAATTATTTGTTGTACTTTTGCAGCTGATTTTTTAAAACATTAACTAATAGATTGAAGAAAATGAAAAAAATTCAGATGATGATGCTCATGATGCTTACCGCATTTATGGTTTTTGCGCTCCAGTCATGTGGTAGTGATGATGACAACAACGACACTCGTCAGACTTATACTATAGGTTTGGAGATTGTTGACAAGGGTGATCTGACAGCAGAAGATGTTGCAATGGTTAACACTAAGATTCAGCAGGCTGTGTCAAAAGCTGAAACTACTGTTACAGCTACTGAGTCTCAGGCTAAGGCCGCATTGGACGCTGCTGTTAACCTCTACAAGTCTGATCTCGAAGCTGCTTTCAAGGGTAGTGGCAATACCAAGAAGTTCACTATGGCTTTCGTTCTGAAGAACGCTTCTGGCAAGGTGGTTTATCAGCGCAATGTGCTGGTTGATGGTGAGACAGTAATTGTTAAGTAATCAATTAATAATTATCATATAGACAGCCATCACCCTAAAAAGGTGATGGCTTTTTTGTGTGTGATGGCTTTGCACACTGATATATTGATGGAATCTTCACTAACGTGTGGCCAGTGTCCCCGCTGTTGTGTCGTTACTATCGTCGTGGTTGATTTCCGAACTGATTTCCTCGGCCACATCCTCTTCTGCTGACCGCTGGCGCTCCCATTCCTCGCGCTGGCGGTCAGCAGCTTTGCGTAGACTGTGTATCTTCATCGCGTTCACCAGTTCTATGACGCCGTACAGCAGCGAGCACCAGCCCAGGATCATCAGCGGCAGTTCAGCCGTATCCATCGGCTTGAATACGACGAATAGTCCCGTTAGCAGTATCAGCGACGGACACACCCAGTAGCCAAAAGGCACGCTGCCCAGTCGCCGTGCCGCCACGAGGCTCATCAGCTGCGTGATGCCGCCCAGTATCAGGATGGCTGCCAGCATATACATCAGTCCGTTAATGAAGGCGTTTGGTGTTATCACCAGCACCAGTCCTAATATCACGCTCCCTGCCCCTACGATAGGGAATGTCGGCTGTCCGCCGGACACCACGCGCCCTTCCTGGTCGGTAATGGTATATTCCCCTGCATGTCGCTTGGCATGCCAATAGGCTATCAGTGCAATGACTCCCGACAACAGGAACAGCGCCCCGATGGCCATCGTCAACCATGTCACTCCGTCCTGCGGATACTTCAACAACAGTACGCCCACAACGATGGCACATACTGCCCGAAAAATGGAACTCTGGAATATTTTCATACTTTTTTCAGTTTTTTATGCCGCAAAGGTACAAAAATTTTCCGTTATTGCCAAGCATTACGTTTTTTTTCGTAATTTTGCACCCGAATAAACAAAGACATTAAATGAATGATGAATATGAATACTAAATTGAAAGTGATGGCGCGGGCGGTGATACTCGGGCTATTGGTGTTGTTGCCAGGGACGGCGGGAGCGCAGCGGATTCTGACGCTCGACAGCTGCCGGGCAATGGCACTGAGGAACAACAAACAGATGGGCGTGGCGAGGATGAAGCAGGAGGTGAGCGCCAACCTGCGGAAGTCGGCACGCACGGCGTATCTGCCCAAGGTCAATGCCATGGGCGGCTACATCTGGACGAGCAAGGAGATGTCTCTCCTGAACGACGAGCAGAAGGTGATGCTGAGCAACATGGGCACGAACACGACGGCGAAACTGCAGGACGCACTATCGCCGTTGGTCGCTTCACTGCCGGTAGAGGCGCAGGCAAAGATGGCTCAGGACATGGCCCAGTTTGCGGGTGCCTTGAACAACGTCGGTACGAGCATTGTGGATGGTTTCCGGACGGATACGCGCAACATGATGGCCGGTGCGGTGACGGTGACCCAGCCTGTTTTCATGGGCGGTGCCATCATTGCGGCTAACAAAATAGCCGACATCAACGAGGAGATGGCTGCGAACTCATTGGAGATGAAGCGGCAGAACACCTTATTTAATATAGATCAGGCGTATTGGCAGGTGGTGTCGTTGCGGCATAAGCAGACGCTGGCCGAGAGCTACTTGGCATTGGTGAAGAAGCTGAAGGACGACGTACAGAAGATGATAAATCAGGGTGTGGCTACCAAGGGCGACGGACTGAGTGTCAGCGTGCGCGTCAACGAGGCCGAGATGGCGCTGACGCAGGTCCAGGACGGTCTGGCGCTATCGAAGATGCTGCTGTGCCAGCTGTGCGGACTGCCCCTGAACGAGGAGGTGACGCTGGCCGATGAGGCGTCTGACGGGCTTGGCGGGGAGGTCGCTGTGACACAGCAACAAACTCAACAGGCGGACGTAACGGCGACGGGCGACGTGGAAACGGCGACGGCGAACCGGCCAGAGCTGAAGGTGCTGCAGAACACGGTGGACCTGAGCCGCCAGACGACGAACGCCCTGAAGGCGGGCAATCTGCCGCAGGTGTTGCTGACGGGCGGATATGCTGTGAGCAATCCGAGCGCGTTCAACGGCTTTGAGAAGAAGTTCGCTGGAATGTGGAACGTAGGCGTCGTGGTGCGCGTGCCGGTGTGGAACTGGGGCGACGTGAAGTATAAAGTGCGCGCCTCGAAGGGTGCCACCGCGATGGCCAACCTGGAGTTGGACGAGGCCCGTGAGCTGATAGAGCTGCAGGTGAACCAGAGCAACTTCAAGGTGAACGAGGCGCAGAAGAAGCTCGCAATGGCGCAAGCGAACGTGGCCAATGCCGACGAGAACCTGAGGATGGCGAACCTGGCCTTCAAGGAGGGCACGGCGTCGCACACGACGGTGATGGAGGCACAGACGGCATGGAACGCGGCACGGTCGCAACTCATCGACGCGGAGATTAGCGTGAAACTTTCAGAGGTAGAACTGCAGAAGGCCCTCGGCACGCTCCAGTAAATATATTGAGATAAAGAAATAATGAGATAACGAAAATACGTAATAACGAAATAACGAAACAAGATTATGTCAGATCAAGCAAAACAACAGCATAACAATATCCTGCTGGCCGTAGTTGGCTTCTCAGCAGTAGTAGTCATCGTGGCGCTCATCGGAATGCTCGCTTTAGGGCGCGATCCGGAAGTGATACAGGGCGAGATGGAAGTCGAGGAGTACCGCGTGTCGGGCAAGGTGCCCGGACGAATCCTGGAGTTGCGCGTAAAAGAGGGCGACATGGTGAAGGCGGGCGACACGCTGGCCATCATCGAGGCGCCCGAGGTGGAGGCGAAGATGACGCAGGCACAGAGCGCCGTCGATGCCGCCTCGGCCATGGAGCAGATGGCCAAGAACGGTGCTCGCAAGGAGATGATACAGTCGGCCTACCAGCTGCTGGAGCAGGCCAAGGCCGGTCTGGAGATTGCCGAGAAGTCGTTCAACCGTATGAAGGTCCTGTTCGACGAGGAAGTCATCAGCGCGCAGAAGTTTGATGAGGCTCAGGCTATGTACAAGGCGGCTCAGGCACAGGTGAAGGCCGCGCAGAGCCAGTATGACATGGCGGTGAACGGTGCCCGTCAGGAGGAGCGCCGTGCTGCATCGGCCACGGTGGGTCAGGCCCGCGGTGCCGTGCAGGAAGTGACGAGCTACATCAAGGAGACCGTGCAGGTGGCACAGATGGATGGCGAGGTGACCGACGTCTACCCGAAGGTGGGCGAACTTGTGGGCACGGGCACGCCGATTATGTCGATTGCCGTGATGGACGACCAGTGGGCTACGTTCAACATCCGCGAGGACCAGCTGAAGGACATCAAGGTGGGCAGCGAGTTGACGGTGAAGATTCCCGCGCTGGACGTGGAAACCGTGATGAAGGTCACGTCGATGAAGGACAAGGGCTCGTTCGCCGTGTGGAAGGCCACGAAGGCTACCGGCCAGTACGACCAGAAGACGTTCGAGGTGAAGGCTCGTCCGACGAGTGCCGTCAAGGACGTTAGGCCAGGCATGAGCGTTATTCTGAAGAAGTAATTGACAATTGATAATGGATAATTGACAATGAATTGCCAATGAAATATATATCCAATTTCTTTGCCGTCGCACTGCGAGAACTGAACATCATCGTTCGCAAAAACCACATCTACGGCTTTTGCATGGTGGTGTTCCCGCTGATAGTCGTGCTGTTCTTCACCACGATGCTCGACGACGGCGTGGCCCTGGACCTGCCCGTCGGCGTGGTAGATCAGGACAATTCGGCGATGTCGCGCGGACTGGTGCGCAACCTTGACGCCATGCAGTCGTCGCGCGTGGTCTACCGCTTCGCCAACGTTACCGAGGCGCGCAACGCGATGCAGGAGGGTAGGGTGTACGCCTACCTGCTAATACCCGAGGGTACGGCCGAAAAACTGCTCTCCGGTCGGCAGCCGAAGATATCCTATTATTATACGATGACATGTTTGACCGCCGGCTCGATGGCGATGAAGGACATGAAGACCATTGGCACGCTGGGTTCGGCGGCCGTGGGACA
>CACXAG010000017.1 GCA_902765585.1 uncultured Prevotellaceae bacterium | reverse complement strand
GCATCGAGGGAGTCCAGGGTCTCAGCAACCTGGAACATCCTATGTACCAGACCAAAGAACTGGGCAGTATCGTACTTCTGCTTCAGATACAGCTTTTCGTTGGCTGCCTCGTACTGCATGCGTACCGTCTCATACCAGATGTCGTATATCTTCTTGTCCTGCCTGTTGGCGGAGTCCTTGGCCAGCAGCGTGGTCATCAGACGTTCAGCCTTGTCGAAGTCCTTGCCGCTCTTGAGGTAAGTCCGGGCCTGGGCCATCTCCTTCTTTTGGGCCATGACAGCCATCGTCAAGAACAAGCAACAGATGAATAAACAAATCTTTTTCATATCCATATCAGAATGAGGGCTACCAGAACCACCATGACTACTTCAACGCGACGGTTCACACGGATGGATTTCTCCATGTCCTCAGTCGTCAGCGGGCGTTCGTTGGTACCAATATAGGGTTTCTCTATCAATTCACCGAAATAAGTATGGGGACCACCAAAACGGCAATCCAGGATACAGGCCAAGGCGGCCTCCGGATAGCCGCTGTTGGGACTGGCATGTTCGCGACCATACCAGGTGACAAAGTTGAGTTGACGGAATTTGCCAACCACCAGCAACATGAGCAGGGCCGTAATACGTGCCGGCAGATAGTTGGCGACATCGTCGATACGGGCTGCCCAACAGCCAAAGGCACGATAGCGCTCTGTGCGATAGCCTATCATGGAGTCGAGCGTGTTCACCATCTTATAGGTCATCATGCCCGGAACACCTAATATCAGAAACCAGAAGAGTGGAGCCACCACACCATCGCTGAGATTCTCGGCCAGCGTCTCCAGGGCTGCCGTACGTACCTCCTGGGCAGACAGCTCCGAGGTATCGCGCCCCACAATACGGGCTACCTGTCGACGACCATCCTCCAAAGAACGGTCTACAGCACGGAAAACTTCCCGGACCTCCTTGATGAGCGTTGTCCCAGCCAGTCCGAAGAACACGAAGAGCGCCTTGACTGCCATGCCTACATAAATGTTGTGAGCGTCTATCCACCTTAATGGAAAATAGAAAAGCGCGAATACCGCTGCCGTCAGCACCAGTGACATCAAAGCGCCCTTCAAGAGCCGACAATGACCACGGTTCAGCCAGCGCTCACCAACAGCAATCACCTTACCAAACAGGACCACAGGATGTGGCCACTTGGGAGGATCGCCTAACAGGCGGTCCATCAGATAACCAATGAATAATACAACAACTGCTTTCATCCTATAAATGATATTGAGAAACAGTAAGTAGCAATTAAATATATAACTAATTCCGTCAACAGAAAAATGGCTCCGCAGCAGTCACCGGTATAGCCGTGAAGACGGTGCCATATCAGCCGGTACAGGAAATACATCATGAGACAGGGAAGAAAAACAAGCCACTGCCAGTCGACACGTCCCTGCATCCACCAGAGATATAACGCCACGGGCAGCAGGCCCTGGACTGCCAGACTGATGCCTGCACCCCAGGAGAACTTGCGATAGACAACATGACTCTTGGCCGTCTCTTCGGTGCGGGCGTAGGGCATCATCTGGATGACCTGGGCACTGATCATCTTGGCGTATGGGTCGGCCATGAGGATGGTTAGGGCAGCATCGGTGGGCTGCATGGACAAGAGCGTAGCATACAAGAGGGCCAGATAGAGTATGAGGGCCAGCACGCCGTAGGTGCCGATGTGGGAGTCCTTCATGATGTCGAGGATGCGCTGACGGTTGCTGCCACCCCCACCGAAACCGTCGAAGAAGTCGGCTAAACCGTCTTCGTGGAGGGCTCCTGTCAACATCAGTCGGCTGATGATGGCCAACAAGACGGCAACCGTATAGGGAAAGACCAACGAAGAGGCATAGAGGACACCCGCCATGACACCCGCTGTCAGCCAGCCTGTCAGCGGCCAGAACTCCACGACAGCCTTGAAGGCGTCCTGGTGCGGCTGATACCAGCGCCAGAACGGCAGCCGCGTAAAAAACATCAGCGCTGCCCACAGTCGGTCATACCACTTAGAAGTATTTAGTAATATTTGCATTGTCAAAGTTATTCATTTCGTTCATCATCCTCACTGCCGAGTCAACGATAGGGAATGCACACAGTGCTCCCGTACCCTCGCCCAAGCGGAGTCCCAGGGAAATCAACGGTTGAGCGCCCATGGCATCAAGCATACGTCGATGGCCTTTTTCGTCGCCGGAATGGGTGAATATCATATAGTCCTGAACGGCAGGAAACAGTTGGCAAGCCGCCAAGGCACATGCCGTCATGATAAAACCGTCAACTAAGATAACCAGGTGCTGTTCTGCCGCCCGCAGCATGGCTCCGATAGCAGCAACCATCTCAAAGCCACCGAAATAGCGGATGATGGTCTCTGCATCGGGATGTGGATAATGCTGAAGGAAACGGCTCACAGCCTCGGACAGCACCTCAAGTTTGTGGCGCAAGCCTATAGAGTCCAGCCCGGCACCGGCACCAATACATTCGGCCAGTGGAATATCGCAGAAGAGGCTCATCCAAATGCTCGACGGAGAGGTATTGGCAATACCCATCTCCCCCAGGCACAACACCTTGCAGCCTTCAGCAACAACCCTGTCTGTGAGGGCAACGCCAACATCAATAGTTCGCTGGTATTCGTCAACGGACATGGCTGGCTCATAGCGGAAATTCCGGGTGCCACGGGCTATCTTGTACGGCAGGATGGTGTCGTAGGCAGACAGGTCGTAGTCTACACCGACATCCACCAGGAACAACTTAAACCCATGCTGGCGGCAAAACATGTTCACGCCTCCACCACCACGGGTGAAGTTGACCATTTGCTGCCAGGTGACCTCACGGGGTGAGACGCTGACGCCCTCCCGTTCTATACCATGGTCACCGCCCAGCAGGATATGGCAAGGATGAGCCAACGAAGGGGTCAGCGTCTGCTGTATCAAGCAAATCTGCATGGCCAACGACTCCAGCCGACCCAAGGAGCCCTTGGGCTTGTTCAGATTGTCTATCTTCTGCTGAATGGTAGATGTCAATGCATCAGCAGGATGCTCTATCAGGAATGTTCTCATGACTTTTTGATTGTTACGGGTATGCCACACACCATCATGATGACCTCGTCGGCCCGTTGCGCTACATACTGGTTCATCCAACCTTGCAAGTCGGTAAACTGTCGCTGGACGGCATTCTCACTGACACCTCCCCACCCTATCTCGTTAGTCACGAAAATGAACGTGGCATCTTGGGAGACGAGACGGTCGAACTCTGCTTTCAGCTTGTCGAGGGCATTGTTGACATCCTGGTCTTCAAAGAAGAAATTGGTACACCACAGCGTGATGCAATCCACCACCACCACACGCCCAGTGAGATCGTGACGGCTAAGCAGCTTTTCCTCTTCGATGTTGGTCCATTCCGGACCACGGCGCTGCTGATGACGGAGGACGCGCTGGCGGAACTCCTCATCCCAAATTCGGGCAGTAGCCAGGTAAACAGGATGACTGCTCAACGACAAGGCCAACTGCTCTGCATATTGGCTTTTTCCGGAACGCTGACCACCAGTAACAAGAATGACGCTCATGCAAGGGTTTATTGTTTAACGTTTATTGGTTATTGTTTTCTATCAGCGTTTGCACGATTCGGTCGGCTGTCCTTCCGTCCCAGCGGTCAGGCAAGTCGCCATGCTCCCAGTCACCAGCCAAAAGACTGGTCAGGTACTGGCGCAATTTCTCTGCATCTTCACCCACCAGGACGTTGGTACCTTGTTTCACCGTTTCTATATGCTCGGTATAGCTGTTGAGGGTGATGCAGGGTACATGGTTGAAGGTGGCCTCTTCTGCCACATTACCCGAATCGGTGATGATTCCCTTGGCATAAGCGGTCAGGTAGCCAAACTCCAGATAGGACAAGGAGGGAACTACACGGAACGTCGTGGACTTGCTGGCCATGTCGTATGCCTGGCCACGCAACGGGGCTATCACGGGGGTATCACCCGCTACCTCACTGATGACGTCGAACAGACGTTGCAGATGGTCGGTGTCGGCCAACAGCGCCTTGCGGTTCACCGTCAGAACCAGGTAGCTGCCATTTTCCAAACCCTCCAGACAGGCCGGGCGCTGCCAGCGGTCCTGATTGAAGCGCAAGGAGTCCATCAGGATGTTGCCTACCATATATATCTTATGCATCTCAGCACCTTCGCGGGTGACGATACTGCTGGAACCCACACCGGCCGTAAACAGCAAATCACTTAAACCATCTATCACCAACCGATTGATTTCCTTGGGCATACAAATGTCAAAAGAACGTGTCCCTGCAACGAGATGAGCCAGACGCAGTCCGCGCTTCTTCGTGACAATCGCTGCCGCCATGGTCGATGCCAAGTCGTCAACCACGATGACGGTATCCATAGGATGTTCGTTCAAATAAGTCTCAAATTCGGACATCACCCTACCCGTCAGTTCATTCAGGTTCTCACAGACAACACCCAAGAAAGCGTCTGGCTGGGGAATCTGAAGATCGGAAAACAAAGACGGCTCCAGTGTAGGGTCGTCGGCAGCACCGGCATAGACCAACTGATAGCTGATGCCTTCCGTACGGCGTATGGCACGGACGATAGGAGCCACCTTCATGAAATTAGGACGCGCTCCAACAAATATACATACCTTCTGTTCCATAGCTGCAAAGGTACAATTTTTTCAGTTCATAGTTCATAGTTCATAGTTCATAGTTATAATCGTTTAACATCTTTTATTATTATAAGCTCAAAAAAAACTATGAATTATGAACTATGGACTATGAACTATTTCGTACCTTTGCAACATGCAAAACAAAGTATTACTTATATATACTGGTGGGACTATCGGCATGAACCGTAATCCCCACACGGGAGCCCTGGAGCCGTTCGACTTCGAGCACCTACTGATTAACGTGCCGGAACTAAAGCAGTTCGACACCGAGATTGATTCGTACCAGTTTAATCCGCCTATCGACTCCAGCGACATGTCACCCAAACTGTGGACCGACCTGTCGCACGTGATAGCTGACCATTACGACCAGTACGACGGCTTTGTGGTGCTGCACGGCACAGACACCATGGCGTTCACCGCCTCGGCATTGAGCTACATGCTGGAAAACCTGACGAAGCCCGTCATCTTTACCGGTTCGCAACTGCCTATCGGACAGTTGCGTACTGACGGTAAAGAGAACTTGATTACGTCCATAGAGATAGCAGCATCCAAGGATGCAGAAGGGCATGCCCTCGTACCGGAGGTCGGCATTTACTTCAATTCACACTTGTTGCGCGGAAACCGTACCACCAAACAGAGCGCGGAGGAGTTCAATGCTTTTGAATCGTTCAACTACCCGCACCTGGTGGATGCAGGCGTCAACATCGTGTATCACAAGGAGCGGATACTCACGCCCCAGTGGGACAAACCCATGATACCCCACTTCCGCCTGGACAACAACGTCATCATCTTCTCACTCTTTCCCGGCATCCGCGAAGACCTGATTCGCCACATCATCCATACGCCAAACCTGAAGGCCATCGTGATGAGAACCTTCGGCAGCGGCAATGCGCCACAGAATCCGTGGCTGCTAAATGCCCTCAAAGAGGGTACCAGCAATGGCAAGGTCATCGTCAACATCAGCCAGTGTCTGCAAGGCAAGGTGGAGATGGACCGCTACGACACGGGCTATCATCTGAAAGAGGCTGGCGTGGTTAGCGGCTATGACTCCACGGTGGAGAATGCTGTCACCAAGCTGATGTTCCTGCAGTCACACTACGACGACCCAGAACAGGTTCGCTACTACATGAACCAAAGCATCAGGGGCGAAATCACCCTTTGAGGGATTTACTTCCGGGGTGTGGGAGCAGCACCGAAGGGGAAGCCCTGAGGCTGGGGAGCTATCTCGGGGGCGCCAAAGAAGGAGGCCTCGGCATCCTTTTCATCCAGTTTGAAGACCATGAACTTAGGCGTCTTCTCTGTGCAGGGAGCCCATGCACCGCCCTTAGGTCCGTTGGGGTCGCTGTACTTGGCGAAGTTGGTCCAGGCAGTAAGCATCTTTTCGCTCAGGTCCCAGTCGCCCTTGGTCCATGGACGCCAGCAGTGTTTCAGCGACTTAAAGACAAACCACAGGTCGCTGGAGTGGAAAGCACCCTTCAGACGCTGGGTGACTTCAGGATGGCTTCCGTCGTCGGGCAAAGGACGGGCAAACTCGTAGGCCCAGGCCTTGCCACCCTTCTGAGCACGCACCTTGCAGAACTCGGCAATGTTGGGTGCCATATTGCCCATATCGTTCAGGGTGAAGCCAATCATATAAGGTACGTCAGCCAGGGTTCCCTCACGAGTGGCATCATCGAAACTCTTCACGCTAACATAGCCGTCAATCATCGGCATAAAAGGAAGACCTCTGCGCATAAAGGGCAGTCCACCACTTTGTTGCTGCCCCTCGTTGATTTGGTAGTAAAGAGTGTTCAATGCAAAGACCGTCTCTGTCGAGGCCTGGCGCATCTTCTGCAAATCGGTGAGTCCAGCCCAGTCGAAAACCTTCTTCGCATTGGCTTCGGCATCAGCCAACGAACCACCACTGTAGCGACCACCCATCGGGTTGCCGTTGGCATCAGAAATGGTGAGTCCCTGGGCACTCATAATGATGGCCTTGTGGAACAGGCCACGAGCCAGTGGTGACTCACAGAGCGTGCGCACGCTGCCACCGCCGGCACTCTGTCCGAAGATGGTGACGTTGTTGGGGTCGCCACCAAACTGCGCAATGTTCTTCTTAATCCACTTCAGCGCCTCAATCTGGTCGAGAATGCCATAGTTGCCGCTGACGTGGTGAGGACTCTCGGCAGCCAACAACGGGTGTGTAAGGAATCCAAAGACACCCAGACGGTAGTTGATGCTGACGAGTACCACGTCCTTAGCACCCCACTCCTGACCGTCGAACTCAGGCTCAGAGCCAAAGCCCTCGCGATAGCCGCCTCCATGTATCCATAGGGCAACAGGCAGTTTTTTGTCCACCTGACCAGGCGCTTTCGTCCAGACATTCAGATACAGGCAGTCCTCGCTGAAGGCAGCCTCCTTGCCATAGCCCCACTCCGTATAGTAACCACCCGTGTACTGGATAGCCTGGAAGCTGGGGTGTCCAAAGGTGTCGCAGACCTTCACCCCCTTCCAGGGCACAACTGGTTGCGGTTCCTTCCAGCGGTTCTCCTTGATGGGAGGAGCAGCGTAGGGAATACCACGATAGACAAACACTTCAGGATGGTCGTCGGCCAAGACACCCAGGACCTGTCCACCCTCAATCGTTAACACGGGGTTTTCTGCAGCTTGTGCAGAAACTGCTACTAAGAGCAGAAGGGGTAAAAACAGCTTTTTCATACAGTTGCAAAGTTAGGAAGTTTTTTTGAACAATACAAATATTTGAGGGATTTTTTTACGCAAGGCTACAACAGACGTAATGAGCGAAGAAAATTAAAAACAACTAAAAACTTTAAACATTTTGGGCAATCATGGGATTATTTGATATTTTCTTTGTAACTTTGCACGCCATAATAATATAAAAGGTAAAAAAGTAAATAGGACATCAAACCAACAAGAGATAAACAAAAACAATGGAAAGAGACAATCAGATTTTCGAGTTGATTGAGCAGGAGCACCAGCGCCAGTTGAAAGGCATTGAGCTCATTGCCAGTGAGAACTTTGTAAGCGATCAGGTCATGGAGGCCATGGGTTCCTACCTTACTAATAAGTATGCTGAGGGCTATCCCGGCCACCGCTATTATGGCGGTTGCCAGGTGGTAGACAAGGTGGAGCAGTTGGCCATCGACCGCGTATGCCAGTTGTTCGGTGCCGAGTATGCCAACGTGCAGCCCCACTCTGGTGCACAGGCCAACGCTGCCGTGCTGCTAGCTGTGTTGAAGCCCGGCGATTGCTTTATGGGCCTGAACCTGGACCACGGCGGTCACCTCTCTCACGGTTCGCTGGTGAACACAAGCGGTATTCTTTATAAGCCTGTAGGCTACAACCTGAATAAGGAGACCGGTCGCGTAGACTATGACGAGATGGAGCGCCTGGCCATCGAGAACAAACCAAAGCTGATTATCGGTGGCGGTTCTGCCTATAGCCGTGAGTGGGACTACAAGCGCATGCGTGAGATTGCCGACAAGGTGGGCGCTCTGTTGATGATTGACATGGCCCACCCCGCTGGTCTGATTGCTGCAGGACTACTGGAGAACCCCGTGAAGTGGGCTCACATCGTGACCTCCACCACACACAAGACCCTGCGTGGTCCCCGTGGCGGTATCATCCTGCTGGGCAAGGACTTCGACAATCCCTGGGGCTACACCACGCCAAAGGGTGTCGTGAAGAAGATGTCGCAGTTGCTGAACAGCGCCGTATTCCCCGGACAACAGGGCGGTCCGTTAGAGCACGTCATTGCAGCCAAGGCCGTAGCCTTCGGCGAGGCTCTGAAGCCTGAGTTTAAGGAGTGGGCCAAGCAGGTGCAGAAGAATGCCAAGGTGCTGGCCGAGGAACTGGTAAAGCGTGGCTTCGGCATCGTCAGCGGTGGTACCGACAACCACTCGATGCTCGTCGACCTGCGCTCGAAATATCCCGAGCTGACCGGCAAGGTGGCCGAGAATGCACTAGTTGCTGCCGACATCACCGTCAATAAGAATATGGTGCCGTTTGATACGCGCTCTGCCTTCCAGACCAGTGGTATCCGTTTAGGTACTCCTGCCATCACCACCCGTGGTGCCAAGGAAGACCTGATGGTGCAGATTGCTGCCTGGATTGAGGAAGTGCTGAACGATCCTGAGAACGAGGAAGTGATTGCCTCTGTACGTCAGCGTGTCAACGAGAAGATGAAGGACTATCCTCTCTTCGCCTATTAAAAAGGTAAAAAGATAAAAAACAAAATAGTAAAAAGTAGAATGACTGTAAGTTATAAAACGATTCTACTAACCCTGCTTGCTATGTTGGTGCTCTCGTGTCCTCAGGACGCGAGAGCCCAGCAGTTGCAGGCATCCCTTTCCCATTATTCTACTGACAACGGCCTTCCCAGCGATGCCGTCGCCGCTCTGCGCAGCGATGACTACGGCTATGTGTGGATTGCCACATGGAATGGCGTATCCCGTTTCGACGGCTATAACTTCTACAACTATAGAACGGGTATTGCCAGCGGTGTGCGCGGACTGCACAACCGCATAGACAACATGACCATCGATCAGCGTCAGAACGTATGGCTGAAGATGTACGACGGTCGTATGTTCGTCATCAATCGTCAGACAGACCGCATTGAAGACCCCATGGAGGGAATTAGCGGACACGACAGTTATCATGTCGACTATTTTTTCAATCCATACGTGACCAGTACCGGTGACGTCTTAGTGTCTTTCCAGGAGGTAGGTCTCTACAAGTTGCGCCTCGACCGCACCGGCTACAAGCAGGACCTCATCATGACTGGCGGACTGACCGTCACCTGCGTCGTGGAGGGCTATCATAACGACCTCTGGGCAGGCACCAACGAAGGCGTTCACCGCATTGACATGGCGAACCTCTCGCTGGAGCGAAAAAGTTACTTTACCAACGAAAAAATCACCAGGCTGACAACCAACGGCTATAATATATATGTAGGTACGAAGTCGGGCAAAATCATGCAGTTTGCGTATGGTCAGGAGCCTGTACTCATCAAAGACCATGGAAAAGAAATAACTGGATTATTCGTAGACAGTCATAGACTACTCTGGTTCTCCGACTTAGGCGACGGTGCCTACCGTCTGAACGTGGAGACCGGTGACGTCAAGTTCTTTACCCAGGTTCTCCCTGTCCCTGAGTATACCAGCCGTGGTGCTGAGTTTGCCGAGGCTTTAGGCGTTGTCTGGATTCGCATGAACCACGGTGGTTACGGCTACTACAACCGCGAGGCTGACGTGGTAGAATATTTCCATAATGACCCCAGCAATCCCTGGAACCTCTCCAACTCCGTGAACGCCCGCCTGGAGATGAACGACGGTGTGATCTGGGAATCGACGCACCGTCGCGGACTGGAGAAGCTGGAAGTGCTGAAACGCACCATCCTACGTCCCCAGCCGGTGCCCCATGCTGAGTCGCCCTTAGCGAACGAGGTGCGCGCCATGTGCTACGATGCCAAGCGCCATCTGACCTTCATCTGCAACAAAAAAGGCGGCATCTTCATCTTCGATGCCAACGTTAATTGCGTCGGATCCATCACCCACGACTCCAACGGAAAGCCCATCAGCCGTCCCTATGGTATGTCGATGGACTCGAAAGGCAACTACTGGGTGTGCGACAAGGACAACGGTGTCTACAAGATTACGCCCAACAACGGAGGAGGCTATACGGTACTGAACATCTGTCACGATGATAACGACCCCTGGTCCATCAGTTCCAACAGTGCCTACCAGACCGTCGAAGACCGTGAGGGCAACATCTGGGTAGCCATCTACGGCAAGGGGGTCAACATTCTACGCAAGAACAAGGAAGGCAAATATATCGCCCTGACGCCTGCCAACACACTGAAACGCTACCCCACCAACAGTTATCAGAAGGTGAGAACACTCGCTCTGGCCAAGGACGGAACGGTATGGGCAGGAACCACCGACGGCATCCTGATTATGTCGCTCAAAGGTAACACTTTCACCGCAGAACCCCTCAAAATGCCTGAAGAGCTGGAACGGGGCCTGATGTCGAACGATATCGTCAATCTGCTGTGTGCCAAGGATGGTACCATGTGGATAGGTACCAACAGTGGTGGACTTAGCCGTACCGTCAAGCAGGATGACGACGGTGCCTGGGAATTCAAGAACTATGGCGTGGCTGACGGTCTGCCGTCAGAGGAAATCCGAAGCCTGACCTTCGACGAGAAAGGTAACGTCTGGTTTGCTACCGACCATATTCTGTGCTCGTTCGATGTCAAGAAGAATATCTTTACGACGTTCTCCCAGTTGGACGGTGTCGACGACACGATGTGCTCAGAGGCATCAGCCATACTCGGCGAGAACAACGCGATACTCTTCGGCACCATGAACGGCTACTATGTCGTTGACCGCAGGAAACTGACCAACTCAACAGGTTCGCTGTTGAAACTCAGAATCACCGACTTCTACCTGAACGAAGAGTTGCAGAGTCCACGTCTAAACAATACATACGATTATTACGTCCCCGAGAGCAAGCGCGTCATCATCCCCTCTCACAGCACCAACTTTGCGTTCCGCTTTGCAGCCCTCAACTACCAGCTGCAACATCGTGTACACTATCAGTATAAGCTGGATGGCTATGACCAAGACTGGCGGAATGCCGACAAGACACGCATAGCCAGCTACGACAATGTACCCGCCGGCACCTATCGGTTCCAGGTGAAAGCATTCCTGCTGGAGTCGCCGGATGCCTACGACATGCGCACCATCGAGGTCGTTGTACCCCCCTACTTCATCTTCGCACCAGCAGCCATTTGGATTTACATGATTATCCTCGCCGCTGCCTTGCTGTATGGCATGTGGTGGTATCAGGAGCGGTTACGCAAGCAGCAAGAAGAGGGGAAAGCCGAAACCCTGGATTCGTCAGAGGCCGAAACAAGCGAGCAGCCTTCCGAAGCACCACAAGAACAGGCAGAAGAAGTCACTGACGAGTACGAAATCATTGAAAATTAATCTGGCATCCGTGAGAAGAAAAACGCTCATATTTCTAATGTTTTTCGTCATCATCTTTGTGATGGCGGAGGTTCCCCAGCGCCACAACCCCATCAAGGGAAAGGATGCTGCCGCTGTTCAGGCAGACACCGCCCAGCAGGACTCTTCACAGCTTGACTCTACCCTGATTGCCCAGCCAGACACGGCACAGATGGACTCGCTGCATAAGGCTATCTGGATACACAACAAGATTATTGACGACTCGCTGAGGGCTGACTCACTGAACCGCCAACGTAAGAATGGCATCGATGCCCCTGTGGAATATACCGCAGAAGACTCCATGGTCTATGAGGGCGACACCAAGCTGGCCTACCTGTACGGCAAGTCGCACGTCAAATATCAGAACATGGACTTAGAGAGCGACCAGATTTATATGTCGCTGGATTCCAGCCTGGTACATGCGACAGGTTCTGTGGATTCTACTGGTGAGAAATACGGAACACCAGTATTCAAGATGGGTAATGACAGTTATGAGACGGATACGATGGCTTTCAACTTCAAGACCAAGAAAGGCCTCATCAACAATGTCTATACCGAGCAGGAAGACGGTTACATGACATCGCAACTGTCGAAGCGTGACGGCGATGGCAACATGTACCTATACCACGGACGCTACACCACCTGCTCAGACCCGCATCCCGACTTCTACTTTGCCATGTCGCGTGCCAAAGTGCGTCCAGGTAAGGATGTCGTCTTCGGACCTACCTATCTGGTTGTTGCTGACGTACCGCTGCCACTAGCTATACCCTACGGTTTCTTCCCATTTACCAAGAGCTACTCCAGCGGATTCATCATGCCGACTTATGGTGATGAGTCGACACGAGGATTCTATCTGCGCGATGGCGGCTACTATTTTGCTATCAGCGACAAGATGGACCTGAAGTTGCTGGGTGAAATCTATACCAAGGGCTCGTGGGGCGTGTCTGCCGCCTCGAACTACCGCAAGCGCTATAAATTTAGCGGTAGTTTCTATGCCAACTACCAGAACTCCGTGACGGGTGACAAGAACATGCCTGACTACCAGAAGAGCACCAGCTTTAAAATCACGTGGACTCACCGTCAGGACGCCAAGGCAAACCCCTACAGCTCGCTATCGGCCAGTGTCAACTTCGCTACCAGCAACTTTGAGAGCAACAACCTGTCGTCGCTCTACAACCCGCAGACGCTGACACAGTCAACACGTACCTCCTCCGTGGCATGGAGCACTACTTTCTCGAGCCTCGGCATGTCGCTGTCGTCATCGTTCAACCTGACACAGAACATGCGAGACTCTTCCATTTCCGTGTCGCTGCCCAACCTCACCATCAACGTCTCACGCTTCTACCCCTTCAAGCGCAAGCATCCCGTAGGAGCAGAACGCTGGTACGAAAAAATCTCGATGAGTTATACGGGAAACATCGAGAACTCCATCAACACCAAGGAAGACAAGATTCTGCACTCCAGTCTAACCAAAGACTGGCGCAACGGCATGCAGCATAACATCCCCGTCAGCGCCAGCCTCACGCTGTTTGACTACCTGAACATCACCCCGTCGTTCAACTTCAAGGATCGTATGTATCTGCAGAAATACAAGAAGTCGTGGGACGAGGAGAAACAAAGTGAGGTCGTGGACACTCTGCAGGGATTCTACAATGTCTATGACTGGAACTTCAACATCCAGGCATCGACGAAACTCTACGGTTTCTATATTCCGAACCGCAAACTGTTTGGCGACAAGATTCAGGCCGTCCGCCACGTCTTTACCCCTTCGGTATCATTCAACTACACGCCAGACTTCGGTGCCGACCGCTACGGTTACTATGACACCTACCTGAAAACCGATGCCGAAGGCAATGTGTCGCAGGTGGAATACTCTCCCTATTCGGGACTCCTGTACGGTGTTCCTGGTAAAGGCATGTCCGGCCGTGTCTCTATGGACATCTCCAACAATGTGGAGATGAAGGTCAAGAGCGAGGATGACGATTCCATCTCATTCAAGAAGATTAGCATCATCGACGAACTGGGAGCCAACATGAGCTATAATCTGGCTCCTGACGTGGAGCGTCCCTGGAGCGACCTGACTACCCGTCTGCGCCTGAAGATTACCAAAAGCTATACGTTCAGCCTCAATGCCACCTTTGCCACCTACGCCTACGAGGCCGACTCTGTGGGAGCCAAACCCTATGTAGGCACGCGAACCGAATATAGTTATGGACGTTTCGGCCGTTTCCAGGGAATGTCGCAATCGCTGTCCTACACGCTGAGCAACGAAAAGGTGATGAACTTCATCAAGTGGCTGCGCGGTGAGCGTCCGAAGAAGAAGGATGACAAGAAAAAGAAGAATGAAGAAGACGAGTATAACGACCTGGAGAGCAATGTCGATACCGAATTAGAGGCTGGCAAACATGGTGCTGAGAAGAAGGATGCCGGCATGGCAGAGACCGATGAAGACGGATACATGGCCTTCTCTATGCCGTGGTCGCTGAGTTTCGGCTATGGTATCACCATGCGTGAGAACACCTCCGGCAGCTTCAACTACGACACCATGCGCTATCCTTACTCGTTCTCCCAGAACCTGAACGTCACCGGCAACATTCGTCTGGCTGACGGCTGGAACATCTCGTTCTCGTCAGGCTATGACTTTGAAAACAAGAAGATTTCCATGACGACGGCTTCGCTCAGTCGCGACCTGCACTGTTTCAATATGTCGTGTCAGGTGACGCTGGCCCCGTATACCAGCTATAACTTCTCCTTCCGATGCAATGCTGCCACGCTTACCGATGCTTTGAAATACGATAAGCGCAGCAGCTATTCGAATGCCGTGCAGTGGTATTAAGAGTTGAGGAGGGCGTTGAGCGACTCCTGTTCGCCTACAATCCAGATAATATCTCCCTCCAGGAAACGACGATGCGGATTAAACGACGACAGGTTCTCCTTACCTTCTTCCAGTCCCACCACCATACAGCTGTACACGTTGCGGATGCCACTTTCTATCAGTGTTTTGCCAATGAATGGGCTGTCCTTGCCAATAATGAGCTGGCGCAACTTCATCTCACGCTCTTCCAGATGAGCATCTTCTGACAAGACCTCTTCTACGAGCGCTGAGCCAAAAGTGGCCAGTTGTTGGTCACTGCCAATCACTTCCAGCTTGTCGCCAGGGAAGATGATATAGTCTCCATCAGGAATGTTCAGTCGGTTGCCGGCACGCAGGATGCTGCTGACATGGACGCCATACTTCTGCCCGAAATTGAGCTGTTTCAGCGTGCTTCCCATCCATCTGGAGTTCATGGGAACATCGAAAATGGTGATATGGACATCGCGATCCAGCAGCCTGCCTTCATAGAGCGGACGTTTCTTGCCATGCACCTGGGCTTCAATATCACGGGAGCGCAGATTCAAGACAAAGAGGCGCTCCAGACGAATGCTACGGTGCTTGACCGTTCGTGACAGAACAATCAATGTCACCACAATCAGACCAATGGTCAGTATAACGGCATTGGTAAAACGACTCAGATAATGGCAGATATAGAATATGAAAGCGACCGCTATCACGATGCGCACCAGAATGGTGAAGATCAGTGGCAGGCGGTTGTGATTGCTCTCTGCCCATAGTGCGCGAAACTCCTCACTGCGGTTTTTCTTCATCACCATGGCCCGCAGGAATGGCGCTATGAAGATGACTGTCAGCAACCCCGTGATGGCATTGGCATACCAGTGCAGTTCCCATCCCGGCAGCACTTTTCGCATGAATGGCAGTACGAAGGTGAACATGACAGCAATGGTAGCCGAGGTCAGAATAGAGTAGATGAGCGTGTTGACAGCCATCTGGGTCAGCAGACGCTTCCATTTGCTCTGTTCCGTCGACGCAGGCTGACTCATGGACATCTGGTTGAGCAGCATAATGATTTTGCTGGGCAGATAGTGTTCCAGCTTATTGTATGCCGGGGTAGCCAGACGTATCATGTATGGAGTCAGGAAGGTGGTGATGACGGATACAGCCACGACTACCGGATAGAGGAAATCGCTGATGACGCCCAGCGACAGTCCCAGCGAGGCAATGATAAACGAGAACTCACCAATCTGCGCCATGGAGAAGCCACACCGCATGGCCGACTTCAGACTCTCGCCTCCAAGCATAAATGCCAGAGTTCCCAGTATGCTCTGACCGATGAGAATAGTCAATACCAAAGCGATAATCGGCAGTGCATAGTCAATGAGGATGTCCAGGTCGACCAACATACCTACCGACACGAAGAAGATGGCACCAAAGAGGTTCTTCACCGGTTCAACGAGTTTTTCGATATGCTCCGCCTCAATGGTCTCGGCAAGGATGCTTCCCATAATGAAAGCGCCAAAAGCTGACGAGAAGCCTACCTTGGTAGAGAAGACGGCCATGGCGCAGCAGAGGCCCAACGAGACGATGAGTAGCACCTCGCTGTTAATCAGATGACGTACCTTGCGCAAGAACTGCGGTATGGCAAAGATGCCCACTACCAGCCATAGCACCAGGAAGAACGCTATCTTGACGATAGAACCCAGCATCTGGCCACCGTCAGGGTCGTTGCCACTGGCTATAGCACTCAGCATCACCATCATCACAATGGCCAGGATGTCTTCCAGAATAAGTACCGACATCACCATGCCGGCAAACTGCTGCTGGCGTAGTCCCAAATCGTCGAAGGCCTTGTAGATAATGGTTGTCGACGACATGGCCAACATACCGCCCAGGAAGATACAGTCCATCTTGCTCCAGCCAAATAGATGGCCGACCACAATGCCCAGCATAGACATGAAGAAGATGATAGTGAGCGACGAGATGATGGGCGATGCGCCCATTTTCAGAATCTTCTTAAACGAGAAGTCCAGTCCCAGCGAGAACAGCAGAAACATCACACCGATGTCGGCCCAGAGATGAACATTCTCCGTATCAGCCACAGAAGCTGTATAGGGCATGTGTGGCGACACTAGGAATCCTGCTACAATATAGCCTAACACCAACGGCTGCTTTAAACGCTTGAAAATGATGGTAACGATTCCTGCCGATACCAGTATCAGCGCCAAATCGTCAATCAATGTGGGTAATTCTGCCATTTTGTTTATTCAGAATGATTGATTATCTACTTCAACGCATTTAGAATTTGGTGGTAAACAGCCTTGGCGAGAGCACCAGCGAGAACCAACCCCATCGGGCACTCTTACTGCCATTACTCTGTTTGAGTCGGTCCATCGTCTCCGTGCCGTACATCAAGGTGTAGCCCACCGTCAATGACAGCACATCGCTGAACCGATAAGAACCTTCCAATTCTATGCTATGCCCCAGCGTCCTGTTGAGTCCAGACAGATTGGTGGCAACAGCCAGGTAGTGATAAGTGGCACTACAGTCCATTTTGGGCACCGGTTTACCGAAGACACCCAAGAAGGCATTCTGCAGACCAGGCGTAAAACCGTGAATGTAGGCACTCTCGTAGAAATAGTCCATGATGCCATAGAATTTGGCGCGAGAACCAAAGAGAGGACTAAAGCCCTTGAGGACATCATGCCTCACCATGCCCAAATGTCCTCCGTAGATGACAGGCACATAGTCGTCACCACTCAGGTAGTCATAGCCAAGCACGAAGCCACCATGGTCGAAAGGGGTGACGGTTGCCTTGACACTGGCCATCCAGGCATCTATCTTCATCGCTTGCATCTGTGAGGGGTCCACAACCTTACCCCCCTGCTTATAGGCGGCCGCCTCTATGGTCACGTATTTGGGATGATAGTTCAAGTAAGTACCGTACATCTGCTGAAATTCCGTCGTGGGCGGATTATATTTACTGTCCGGTTCGCCAGACTGTTGTCCGATATTCATGAACAGCAGCGACGCTCCCAACGGGAACTTAGGCACATCGTAGTGATACCACACGGTCTGCATAGTCTTGTAAAACTGGTCACCACCATCATAGTAGGTGTCTTTGTAGACATGCGAGGCATTCTGGTTATAAGCCAAGATGGCATGCACCTGATGACCATGTCCTTCGTACCCCACACGCAGTACATCGTGCGAAAACGCTGCCATGGCAAAGTCGTTCGTGCCAATAATACGTTCGTCGTCGTACGACAGTGCTACACGACCTATCTGGCCAAAGAGACCGTTCTTGGCAGTCATTTTCACCCAACCCTCATAGAGGCTCAGAGCCTGACTACCGTTCGAGCCCCATACATTTTTGTTTTGGATGACCGCACGGGCCTCAAGACCAGGACGGTTATAGCCCACATTCAGGCGGAAGCGTCCCATGAGAAAGCTTGACCTGTCCTCGATATTATCATTCTCGTCGGTAGGCAGTCCTCCTCGCACCATTTCACCATGCCCCAGATAGTTGATACCAACATTCAACTGGTTGACCGTGGAGTCCTTCTGCGCATAGACGTTGACAAACGGCACCAGTAAGGTACATGCCATCAGCGCATGCACCATGCAGAAACGGGGAAAGGACTTCCTGTGATTTCTGTGGTTTCTATGTGCCATTATTCGAAATCGAAGATATTGATAAAGCCTGTCAGACTGAATACATTCTTAATATCCTCGTTGACATGGCGCAGCACGACACGACTACCATTCAACTTGGCACCCTTCAGAATACTCAGTAAGATACGCAGTCCGCTCGAAGCAATATATTCCAGCTTCTCACATTCAATGATGACGTCCTTACCATTGCTCTTATACAGAGGTGACAGAATCTGTTCAGCCTCCATCGCTGCAGCTGTGTCCATCTCGCCATCTAACGTGGCCAAAATCATTCCATCCTTTTCTTCTACTGTTGTTTGCATAGTTTCTAAAATTTATTAATATTGTACTTATGATTGCTTAAACACTTTTCTCATCGTAAAGATATTCTTTCCATCGACACGCTCATAATTGACAGAGTCCATCAACTCACGTACCAACAAGACACCCAAACCACCGATGGGACGATCCTCTGCCGACTGTTGCGTGTCAGCCTTGACAATTCCTGTAGGGTCAAAAGGCTGGCCAAAATCAATGATGACGAAACAGATGAAGCGTCCGTTTGATACGGCTTTCACACGGATTTCGCCGGTGACTCCTTCCGGATAGGCATAATTCATGACGTTCACTACAGCCTCCTCAACAGCCAGCCGCATCTTCCTCGACAGGGACTTGTCGATGTTCAGCTGTTCGGTCACAGACTTGACGAATTCATTCAGTTTGGTCACATCCCTGACGTTATTACTCAAGACAATTTCTTCATCGAAGATAATCTCTTCCAGACGCGGAGTATAACGAAAAGCCATCATCGTCAGGTCATCGCTCTGCTCTGCACTGCCGCAAAACTGCTTGACGGCTTCGCCCATACCTTCCAGCAACTGTGTAGGTGTCGAAGTCTGGGTATTTTCCGACAAATACTGCATGACGCGCTCCTTCCCAAACTGCTTCCGCTTCATATCCATTGCTTCCGTCAGCCCGTCAGTATAGAGGAACAGCATGCTGTTAGCAGGCAGGAAGCACTCCTCATTCTCATACCTGACGTCATCGAACACACCCACTGGCAGATTGGCCTTTGCCTCCAGCGTCTTCACCTCCTGGTTGATGATAATGGGTTTGTCGTGACCGGCATTACAATAGCGCAACCGCCCTGTCGGCAGGTTGAGTACACCAATGAACATAGTCACAAACATATTCGTATCATTTCCCTTGCATGCCGTCTCATTGATTTGATGCATGATGCGCGAAGGACTATTCTCGTGTGCTGAACTGGAACGGAACAGCGCGTGTATCACCGCCATCACCATAGCCGCAGGTACACCCTTGCCACTGACGTCGCCAATACAGAAAAAGAGTTTCTCATCGCGCATAAAAAAGTCAAACATGTCGCCGCCAACCTCTCGTGCCGGTACCAGTGAGCCAAAGACATCCACATCCGTCCGGTCTGGGAATGGCGGGTAAGTAGTAGGCAACATCTTCGACTGAATATCGTGCGCAATGTGCAGTTCACCATCGATTTGGGCCTGTTTCAGCTGCGTTTGCTGCAGGTTCTTTACATTCTTGTAGAAACGATAGATAATATATCCTAATGCCGAGAAACCTATCAGCATCAGCAACAGAATACGGAAACGTGCCTTTCGCAACGGTCCGTATATCTCGTCTTCATAGCATACCACTGCCATCTGCCATTTCGGTTTCCCCTTGAAATGGTGGAAGAAGACAATAGCCTCATCGCCGTTGAAACTCTTGAATGAGAAAGTACGCGTCTTGCCGGAGCGGCTCCACGGCTTGTCAATACTGTCGTTGTTGATGATGTTGACCAGCTTTTCTACGTCAGCCCATTTCTTGATATCCTTTTTCGGACCGGCTATCAGTTTGCCGTCCTCTGTCAGCAGTACATTGAACGACGACGGATACATGTGCCGGTAGTTCAGCGTGTCGCTGAGCCACTCCAGAGAAATATCGAGTCCGAAGACACCGGCAATACCACCCCTCTTATCACGGATTGGACGACCATAGGTGACGATTCTTCTGCCAGTAACGTTGTCGGTATAAGCATCCGTCCATGAAGATATTCCTGAAGTACATGACTGCTGAAAGGAAGTACTCTTCGTATAGTCATGCTGCTCACCTGCCATTTGTTTCATCTTTACTTTTCCATCCATCCAGTAAGTGTATGGTTCGTAAAGCCTCCCCTTTTGGGGATAATAATAAGGTACGAAGGCCATGCCACAACCCAACAGGTTGGGGTGCGACCTGAGCACCCATTCGGACACGCCATACATCGAGTCAGGATATTCCAGACTGCGCATGATGTCCCAGAGGTGTCCGTCCAGCGAGTTCACGGCCAGATTCAGCGTGCTCGTCGTCACCATGGCCTTGATGGTAATCTCTAACTCAGCACGCTTCTCCATCTCGTCCGATAGGATACCATGCATGTAGTAGTACTGGATACCGGAAATCAGTTCCAGCAACAACGCTGCCAATAAGATCAGCGTCAAGCCTTTTCTTAGTTTTAACAGCTTCAGCACCCCACTACTCCCAATTATCTATTATATTCTGCCGTCAGCTCACAAATCTTGATGATGACCTGCATAGCCTTCTCCATTGACTGGATAGGCACGAACTCGTACGGTCCGTGGAAGTTCAAACCACCGGCGAAGATGTTCGGACAGGGCAATCCCTTGAACGACAGTTGCGCACCGTCCGTACCACCACGGATAGGCTTTACCTTTGGTGCCACACCACATGCCTGCATGGCTTTCAGCACCAAGTCGATGACGTGCATGGCATCGGGATCTATCTTCTCCTTCATGTTATAATACTGGTCGCTGACGACACACTCCACCGTGCCCTCCCCGTATTTCTCGTTCATCTGTTCCGCACAGCGCTGGACGAAGCGCTTGCGGTCCTCGAACGTGTCGCGGTCGTGGTCACGGATGATGTAGCTCATCTTCGCCTGCTCAATGTTCGACGTGATGCCCAACAGATGGTAGAAGCCTTGATAACCTTCCGTAGTCTCTGGGGTCTCGTCAGCTGGAAGCATCGCTGCAAATTCAGCGGCCAACGCATTGGCATTCACCATCTTACCCTTGGCATAGCCAGGATGGACGCTAATGCCCTTGATGGTTATTTTGGCCGAGGCGGCATTGAAGTTCTCGAATTCCAGCTCACCGACGTCGCCGCCGTCCATCGTGTAGGCCCACTGGCAACCGAACTTCTCAACATTAAAGTGATGAGCACCCATGCCTATCTCCTCGTCGGGGTTGAAGGCCACCCGTATCTTGCCATGCCTGATTTCCTTGTGCTGCTGCAAATAGACCATGGCCTGTACGATTTCAGCGATACCAGCCTTGTCGTCAGCACCCAGCAGCGTCGTACCGTCCGTCACGATGAGGTCCTCGCCTTGATGCTGCAACAGTTCTGGGAATTTCGCAGGACTCATGACGATGCCCTCGCTCAGCAGAATGTCGCTGCCGTCGTAGTTGTTGACTATCTGCGGTTTAATGTCGGCACCACTACAGTCGGGGCTCGTATCATAGTGTGAGATGAAACCTATTGTAGGCACCTCGTCCTTGATGTTAGCCTTCAACGTGGCATAGATATAGCCTTTGTCATCCATCTCCACGTCATCCAGTCCCTCGCGCTCCAGTTCTTTCTTCAGGTATTCGGCAAACACTAACTGTTTGCTGGTACTGGGTACGGTCTGGCTGTCCTCAGCCGACTGTGTATCGAACTTCGTATAGTTCAGAAAACGTTCTGTCAGATTCATATCCTTATATTCATTGTACGTAATTTCGTACAAAAATACGAATTTATTCTGATATGAGAAAGAAAAGACGTTATTTTTTGTTTTTATGGAAAGAAAAAATGGGAAATTGGAGGAAATTATGCTTCACTGCATAAGAAAAATCCCCAATTTCCCAGAATCATTTACCTCCCAAAAGCTCACCTTAGAAGCTGTAGGTCAGCGAACAGAGCAGCTGGTGGCGGTTGTCCTTGACGCTCACGGCTTGGCAGTCGTTGCGCAACGCCATGGTCTGTCCTGTCTCATCGCTGATATAACTGGCCGACACACCGTTCATGTAGGGATAGAAGTTACCGCTGCGCATAGTATACTGGTAACCCAGGTCCAGACGAAGCTTGTCGAAGGTGAAGCCGAGTCCCAGCGTCAGGCGGTTGGTTGCCTCCCAGTTGGTGTAGTCGGTGGTGGACGCCATCCATGTGCCCGGCGAACTCAGGGTCTGGTCGCGTACAGCCTCCTTCTTATACATCGGCGAGGAATAGTTGTAGCCGGCACGGATGGCCACCGTTGGGTCGGGCTTGTATTCGACGCCGACCTTCAGTGTCGACACGCCCTTCAGCGTTTGTTCCGTCAGGCGTTTCATGACGGCATCCGACGAACTGTCGTCGTAGGCATAACCGTCCCAATCGTAGCTGCGGCCAGTGATGGTGCGCATGTCGAGGGTCGAGTAGTCGGCATATTCAAAGCCAATGCCCAATGCCACCTCCTGACCGATGGTGTGTCCGGCACTGACACCAAACTTCCAAGGTGTGTTCATGCGGAACTCGCCATTCGTAGACACCTCGCGCACACATCCGTACTCATCATAGATGCCAGAATAGTTTTCTGTCTTCAGCTTATACCACGTAGGCGTTGCCACAGAGAGTCCAAAGCGGAAGGGCGACTCCTCGATGGGGCGGAAGATGACACCGAGCTTGATGTCGAATCCCGTACCCGTAATCTTGTGTTCGTCTCTCATCCCAACCTCGTCAACGTCCAGAACCTTGGCAGCCAATTCCTCGAGATACTCCGTATAGCTGTTGTAATGGACACTCTTAATGCCTGCCGTAAGTCCAAGGTACACACGGTTGTTGATGTTACCGCTCAAGTTGAAGTCAAACTCACCAATATAGCCAGTCTGGGCACGGTCGAACTGATAGGACTTCGAGTCTATATCGTAAACATTGCCTTCAGCGTCGGTAATCATACCCGACTCCAAATAGAGGTTGTCCACCTGACTCTCGCCATAGCGTTGGTCCAAGTCACCGAGAATACCTTTTATGACGGTCTGGCGGTTCTGCGACGAGCCGTTGATAGACGCTGCTGCAGCACTCAGCACGTGGTTGAAGTCACGGCTCTTGTGGAAGTTGAAGCCGAAGTTCACAAAACTCTGCTGGTCGACCCGCGAGGCGAACACAACACCTATCTGGTCGAACGATGCATGGGTCTTGCTGCCGTCCTGAAACGACTTGCCATCCTGTTGCGACATCAGGCCAAACGATGTAGATACCTGGTTGCTGCGGAACAGTCCGATGCCGGCGGGGTTACTGCCGATGGTCGAGATTTCTGCTCCCAAGGCATCCATAGCACCACCCATGCCTACATAGCGAGCAGTACCGTTCAGGTCCTCAGTTGACAACTGTGCACCAATATAGGTGTCCAGCGTGATGTTATTCTGTGCTGCCACCGGCAACAGCCCCACTGCCGTAACAGCGAAAATAAATATCTTTTTCATAGTTCTTATATCTCTTAATTCTAATGATTTACCTCTTACTTCTTACATCATACATCTTACCTCTTAGTTCTTACCTCTTACCACCGTAAGAGCGTCCGCCGCTGGTTGAACGGCCACCGCCGCCACCACCGCCGCTGAATGAGCCGCCACCGCCGCCTGAACTGCGGCTGCCACCAAACGACGAACCGGAACTGCCAAAACCTGTCGACTGTGAACGAGACCCGAAGGTGCGACCCTCCGTAGTAGTCCGCGATCCCGGACGCTGACCAAACGAGCGACCTGAGTTATAAGTAGTACGACGTGTAGCAGGACGCGAGGTNNNTAGCTGCGGCCTCCATACCAGCCACCACCATGCCAGCCGTAACCTCCGTACCAGCCACGGCCATAGTACCAAGGATGATACCAGCCATAGTGCCAGGGCGAATACCAGCTGTAGTAGTACGGGCTGCCCCAGTACCACGGGTCATAGTCGTACCAGCTGTACCACGAGTTGTAGTACCATGGCGACGACCATCGTCCGTCGCGGTAGCCGTCCCAGTATGCATCGCTGAGCGCATAACCGTCGAAGCGGCTCAAGCGCTTCGTATACTTGTAGTCGTTCTCCTGGTCCTGCTCGCTATAGGTGGAGTCGGGATAGACGCCCTTCACGGCTGAGAAGTCGATAATATCATTGCCGGTGGAGTCGATGGGCGTCACCGTCGACCATGCACGGCGGTTATATTCGTCGGTAGTACGCTGCGATCCGGAATAGTAGATATTCTTCGGCATGCCATACACTTCGGCTTCCTTGGCAACGTTGGCCTTGCTGGGCACAAAATACATATCATCTTGTGCCGCCATGTCTAAAGGCAAAAAAGCCAAAAGGCAAAAAGGTAAAACCTTCTTTCCATTCCTTAATACCTGGCAAAATAAACTCATTCTTTTCATAGCAATCACCTTTTTCTACTTTTTAAACTTTTCAATTTTCACCTTCTATAAGGTTTCACGTTGCAAAATTACGATTAATTTGAGTGCAAAAATAAGGAAAAACCCTAAGAACGGGTAGGTTTTTCCCTATTTTTTGTAATTTTGCATCGAAATTTAACACACCTATGAAATATTACGAGGTAACATTCACCCTTTCTCCCTATTCTGCCGACGCTGCCGACATCCTGGCAGCGGTCGCTTCAGAAGCAGGTTTCGAGACGTTCGAGGAGACGCCGACGGGTACCATTGGCTACGTCCAGCAGCAGTTGTTCGACCAGCAGGCATTAGACTGTGCCATTGCTGACTTTCCCTTCCCCGGCATCGTCATTACCTACACGGTAGCGGAGGCCGAAGACCGTGACTGGAACGAACAATGGGAGCAGGAGGGCTTTGAGCCCATCACAGTCAGTGCCGCCGACAGCACGCTGGTCATTCACGACGGACGCCACCTGCCAGACGATGCACAAACTGCCGACATCTCCATTGAAATCGATGCTCACCTGGCCTTCGGCACCGGCACACATGAGACAACACGCATGATTTGCGCCACCCTCCTCGCCCAACATTCGTCGTTCAACGTTCTCGACTGCGGCTGCGGAACAGGCATCCTGGGCATCTGCGCCTTGAAGTTGGGAGCCACATCCTGTGTGGCCTACGACATCGACGAGTGGAGCGTGGACAATACGCGCCATAATGCCGTCATCAATGGTGTGGACGACCGTCTGCAGGTACTGCATGGCGACGCTACCCTACTCGACACGGTGACTGACCGTTTCGGCTTGGTTATGGCCAACATCAACCGCAATATCCTGCTTCAGGACATGGAACGATTCGTCCGCGTCATGCTGCCGGGGGCGATTCTCATCCTCAGTGGTTTCTATCGCGCTGACTGTCCAATGCTCGAAGAGCGGGCACACTCGTTGGGACTGACGCTACAGCAGACACGCTACGACGGCGACTGGGCATGCATGATGCTAAAGTTGAAGAATTGAAAAATTGAAGAATTGAAGTTTTTGAAGAATTGAAAAGGTGAAATACAATTATCCATTATCCATGATCCATCATCCATTAGCAATAAGCGTATGCGCCTTGCTATTGACGATGCCGCTACAAGCAGCCAACCGCATCTTTGTACCCCGTGTGAAATCGCTGACCAGCATCGTCAACGGCGACTGGATGAACCGTCCTGTCATGGAACTGGGCTCGGCGGATAGGCTGACGATAGGCTTCGACGAACTGTCGCACACCTATCACCGTTTCGTCTACCGGCTGGAACACTGCGAGGCCGACTGGACACCGTCCGACGGGCTCTTCGAGAGCGACTGGTTAGAAGGCTTCAACGGCAACCCCATCGAGGACTACCAGAACAGCATCAATACCACCGTAATCTACACCCACTATCGGTTGACCATCCCCAACGAACAGTGCCGGCTGAAGATGAGCGGCAACTACCGCCTCACCGTCATCGACGAGGACAATGGCAACGAGGAGGTGCTGGCGGTGGAGTTCTACGTCGTAGAGCCGTTGGTGACCGTCGGTCTGGCCGCTACAACCAATACCGACGTCGACCACAACGACAGTCATCAGCAACTGGCTATGACCGTTAAGTACAACAGCCTGCAGGTCAACAATCTGGACGAACAGATACGGACTGTCGTCATGCAGAACTGGAACGAGTCGTCGGCACGCTATGACGTACGCCCTAACTTCGTCACAGCCAACGGACTGACCTGGGAGCACAACCGCCAGCTTATCTTCGATGCCGGAAACGAGTACCATAAGTTCGAGGTCCTCGACGTCAGCCACGCCACCATGGGCCTCGACCGCATCACGTGGGACGGACACTACTACCAGGCCTATCCGTTCACGGCCATGGTGTGCCGCAACTACCTGACGGACGTCGACGCCGACGGTGCCTTCTGCATCCGCAACAGCGACAACACCGAAGTCAACTACACCTGCGACTATGTCTGGGTGAACTACACGCTACAGGCGCCCTATCAGGGTGAGCTCTGGTTAGACGGCCACTGGGCGACAGATGCCGAGCGCGACCACTACCGACTGACCTACGACGGCGAGCACGGCATCTACATGGGTCGTCTGCTGCAGAAACAAGGCTACTACAACTACCGCTTCATTACGGAAGACGGGGGCTGGGCGCCCGCAGAGGGGAATTTCTACCAGACGGAGAACCGCTATCAGGCTCTTATATATTATAAAGGTATAGGTGAGCGCACCTGGCGGCTGGTGGGCTATCGCGGCATCGACTTCCGATAGGCGCTGGGCGTCTGCCTATACTGGTGGTAGAAACTGGCGATGAAGAAGTTGGGCGACACAAAGCGGCAGCGCTCGGCAATGTCTTCTACCGTCAGGTCAGTGGTGCGCAACAGCTGCTCACCCTCCTGCACTCGCAGGAAGAGCGCCATCGGTCGCGGACTCTTATAGAGGTTCTTCGGCAACTGCTCGTACAGCGTCTTCGGCTCCACGCCTGCCACCACAGCCAGTTCGCGGACACTGTCTATATCCCCCTTGCGCTGGTTGACGTAAGGCACAATCTTCATCATCGCACGCACAAAGTCGGGATGGAGGTCCGTCTTGGCATCGGTATCGCTACTCAGGCTGACGGTATAGGGCGTCAGCAACTCGTGCGACAGCGACGAGCAGCGTTCCACATAGCTCTTGACCAGTTTCAGCGTATCGCTCTCCTCGTTATGTCGCAATATGCGCAGGCGCGTGTTGCGGAAGAAGCGGTAGACGTTTGCTACCACCAGCACCGCCAGCAGCAGCAGCAGGAGCAGGTAGATGCCCGTGGTGCGCCACCAGGGCTGATCCACATACAATATCCATACGAAGGGCTCCTGCGGCCAGTAGTCGGGGGACAGCGAGGCCTGCAGCTCCACCTCGTAGCGTCCCGGCGACATACCGACCAGCGGCAGGTGCAGCTTGCCGTTCTTGTCCACCAGACCGCCGGAATTGGTGTACGACAGCACGCGCCACTGGTTGTAGATGCCTTTTACACGGACGCGGTAGTAGGTCTGGACGGGTCGGAAGTAGTTCAGTCCCGAGAACGTCAGGTTCACCGAGTTCTGGTCGTAGTTGACGTGGAACTCTTTGATGCGCGTGGGGGCCACATCCAACAGCACCCTGCCGTCGATGGTTTTTCCTGGCTGCACTATCTGGCCATTCACCATCACGCGCACCAGCTTCGGATACATCTTCATGCGGAACAGCGTGTCGGTATGGAACACCTTCGGATTGAAGGTCACGATATGGTCCAGCGACTGCATGACGATGGTGCCATTGTCCATACGCATGACACGGCCATTGGCAAACGACTCCACGGGGACGTTGTCGTAGCTCGTGTAGGTCTCTATGCGCGTCACCTTGCCTTTGCGGATAAAGAGGTGGGCTATGCCGTTGCTGGTCGACACCCACAGGTCATGCTGGGTGTCTTCCACGATGCTGTGTACTTTCTCGTTCAGCAGACCGTCAGCCGACGTATAGACAAGAGGTTTCGCGGCGCCGGGTTTCACACATTCCAGTCCGGTATAGTGTCCCGTCCACGTCCAGCCGCGGCTGTCCTGGTATTTACAGTTGACGTGTCGCGGCAACTGCTGCGACTGGTCCACGGCATGTTTGTCCAGCAGACTCAGGTAGTGGCGTCCCTCAGGGGAGTCCAGGGGAAAGGTATGGAAGGGCGATACGATGGGCTTGGCATACAGTAGTCCCCGATGCTCGGTACCTATCCACATACCTCCTTGTCGGTCAAAGCACAGCGTGTTGACATCGGTCAGCAGGTGCCGGTTCTTCGACAGCTTCAACTCGCGGATGTGCCGTCCCTGCCCAGTGGTGATGTCCACCACCCAATAGCCCTCTTCAGCAGCCACATAGAGTTTGCCGTCGCGCATGGCCATATTGTTCAGGTGGTACGGCGTGGCCATCAGCTGACGCCACTGTTGCTGTTCCACGTCATAGTGCAACAGCACGGCCTCTGTCCTACCGTTGCGTATCTCGTAGTAGCCCGTCTCGTCGGGCAGCAGTACCGACGACTGGTCGTAGCGCGCCGTGTCTTGGGGAGCCAGCGACTGGGTGTCATACAGCCAACGCCCGCTGTCGATGTCGTAGGCTGCCACGATGCCGTTACCAAAGAACTGCAGCAGCAGCTTTTCTTTCCACACGTCCACGTCCTGCAGTTCGGCATGACGCTGCCGGATGGGCAACTGCTGTTTCACGTCCACCCCACAGATGGAGTCGCCCGACACGAACCAGAGGTGGTTGTAGCTGTCGGCAAAGAGGTCGTCTATGGGCTTCGTCACCCCCAGGCTGCGGAAGACGGCTCCGATGTCCTCAATGAATTTTTCCTTCGAGAGGTCTAAGCACGTCACCGACTTTTTGTCTTTAAGCCATAGATGATGGAAACGGTCGAAGTACATGTGGTAGTGGCCATTATACTTCGGCAGTGGAAAACCATCGATGTTCTTGGGGTCTATGTGCGAAAAGGTGCTGCCGTCATAGAAATTGATGTGCCCGATGGTCGAAATCACCATGCGGCCGGTCTTGGTGCAGGCGATGGTCTGTGCGCTGTTGTCCGCCAGTCCGTTGGAGGCATCGAACTGGAAGAACATGCGCTCCACCTCCTGCGAAGAGGCTCTTTGGACTGCAAGCAGGCCAATGGTTGCAAGACACCATATATATATCAGTTGACGGTTCATCGGAGACGGGATCAATGTTTATGACGCGGCAAAGTTACAAATTTTAGAGTTCATAGTTCATAGTTCATAGTTCATAGTTGATGACGTTTAACATCTTTTAGCGAAATAATTATGAATTATGAACTATGAACCATGAACTATTTCGTATCTTTGCCGTTGGAATTGATAAAAACCTAAAATACAATGAAGAAAATGATGATCTCAGCGCTCATCGTGCTACTGGCAGGATGGAGCGTTGCAAGTGCCGAGGACGGCAGCCAGCTGTGGCTGCGGCTCAGCCCGGCAAAGACAGCGGCCACGGTGACTGGCGTGAAGGGTACGGCGATGGCCGAGTTGCAAACTTACTGGACCGGGGGACCCGTCGTGCTGAAACGGCAGAAGGGACTGGCCCCAGACGCGTACACCATCAAGAGCCAGGACGGAAAGACGCTCATCAGTGCTGCTAACGATGCGGGCCTGCTCTACGGAGCCTTTCACCTGCTGAGACTACAGGAAACGGGACAGACCGACGGGCTGGATATCAAGGAGACGCCGGCCTACGACCTGCGCATTCTGAACCACTGGGACAACCCCAACGGCACCGTGGAGCGCGGCTTTGCAGGCAAGAGTATCTTCTGGGGCGACAAGGACGTGCTCGCAACGCCACACTCTCAAAGAGAGAAGAGCGCAGAATTTGCTGCCGCCATGAAGACCTATGCTCGCGCCAATGCCTCTGTCGGCATCAATGGCACCGTACTGAACAACGTGAACGCCAAGCCCGAGGCACTATCGACGGCCAGCCTGGAGAAAGCCAAGGACATTGCCGACCTGCTGCGACCCTACGGCATCCGCGTCTACCTGTCCATCAATTTCGCCTCGCCCATCAAGGTGGGTGGACTGAAGACCGCCGACCCGTTGGACGCCAGTGTCAAGAAATGGTGGAAGGACAAGGTGAACGAGATATACCGGATGATTCCGGACTTCGGCGGATTCTTGGTGAAGGCCAACTCCGAGGGTGAACCTGGCCCGCAGGACTTCGGGCGCACCCATGCCGACGGTGCCAACATGCTGGCCGACGTGCTGAAACCACATAAGGGCATCGTCATGTGGCGTGCCTTCGTCTATTCCCCGCAGAGTCCCGACCGCGCCAACCAGGCCTACTTGGAGTTCATGCCGCTGGACGGACAGTTCCGCGACAACGTCATCATCCAGATTAAGAACGGCCCCATCGACTTCCAGCCCCGCGAACCCTACAGCCCGCTGTTCACCGCCATGCAGAAGACGCCGATGATGGTGGAGTTCCAGATTACGCAGGAGTACCTGGGTGCCGCCAACCACTTGGTGTACCTCGCCCCCATGTGGAAGGAGTTCTTCTCGTTTGTGAAGCCGAACAGCCTCAAAGCCATGGCTGGCGTCGCCAACATCGGCGATGACACCAACTGGTGCGGACACCACTTTGCACAGGCCAACTGGTACGCCTTCGGACGACTGGCATGGAACCCCGCCCTCACCTCGCAGCAGATTGCCGAAGAATGGCTTCAGCAGACCTTCGGCGCACAAGGTAATCTCTCACCTCTTACCTCTCACCTCTCACCTCTTCTCCAACTCATGCTCGACAGCCGCGAGGCCTGCGTCAACTACATGATGCCGCTCGGCATACACCACATCTTTGCCGGAGGCCACCATTACGGACCCGAACCTTGGTACAGTCCCAAGGGCGTGCGCGCCGACTGGACCCCACCCTATTATCACAAGGCCGACGCCACCGGCATGGGCTTCGACCGCACCACCAGCGGCTCCGGCAATGTCAAGCAGTACCCCGAGGCACTCTGCCAGCAGTATAACGACATCAACACCTGTCCCGAGAACCTCCTGACATGGTTCCACCACGTGCCCTGGGACTTCAAGATGAAGAGCGGACGCACGTTCTGGGACGAGTTGTGCCATAAATATGATGACGGACTGCGTCAGGCACGCCACTTCCTCGCCGTCTGGGACGCCATGCAGCCCTATGTCGACCAGCAGCGCTTCCAGGAGGTGCAGCACAAGCTGCGCATCCAAGCCCGCGATGCCGAATGGTGGCGCGACGCCTGCCTGCTCTACTTCCAGACCTTCTCCAAGCGACCCATCCCGCAGGACATGGACCATCCTGTACACAACCTGGACGAGATGATGAAGTTCAGAATCGACATCACGATGTACGAGAACCCTGACTACGGCTACACCAAGTAATATGCCCGAACGGCTGCCGTAGACGGAACATTTGCATGAACATATCAAGAGGACTGACAGCTCTCGTAGTCTGTCAGCCCTCTTCGTTAGTTTACAGAAATCCGTTCAATCCGTTCAATCTGTGGTCTTAGAGTGCAATCGGCCCGAATCCCATACAGGAGGTCGTTCCCAGTGCCGTCAGGGCTGCCGTCAGTATCGACACAATCACCTGAACAACGGTCTTCCACTTTTCCTTCTTCATCGCTTCAAATTTTTAATGGTTAATGGTTAATCCAAGTTTCTCAAGTCATTTTTGACAACGAATTTCACGAATTTCACGAATTTTTGGC
>CACXAG010000016.1 GCA_902765585.1 uncultured Prevotellaceae bacterium | reverse complement strand
TCGATGGCGATGGTATTGAACTCAGCCGCATAGCAGCCCATCTTCTCTATTTCCTCACGGACAATCTGTCCTATCTCATGCAGATGGGTATGGCCAGGCACAAACTGGGTAAAAGAATTGACGATGGCAATAATCGGCTTACCAAACTGCTCGTGTTTCATACCTGTGGCTACCCACAAGGCGCGAGCACCAGCCATTCTGCGGCCTTCAGTGCACACGGCACTGCGTAATGGATGTTTCATCGCTTCAAAAAACAATACATTCTACTTGGTGGTGTCGATAAACATAGCCACACGGTTGAAGTCAATCTCTTCGGAGAGAGAGTCAGTGGCACCCATACCCTCGACAGTAATGCGATTCGACGCTATCTTGTAACGGTTAATCAGGGCTGTCATCACTGACATGGCACGGGCCACAGACAACTTCTGGTTCAGTTCGGGATTACCCTCAGGTGAAGCATAGCCACGGATGAGGATCTTCGACTCGGGATGGTTGCGCATGTACTTGGCAATCATCTCGATGCTGGCATACTGGGCAGGATCGATGGTGCTCTTGCCTAAGCCGAAGATGACGATAGGCTGCAGGAAGGTCTCCTTCTTTACCTCATTAACAACGACGGTCTGTTTGGGACGCTTGTTGCATGAATCCAAGGCCTGCTCCAGCTCCTCGATACGGTTGTGGTCATCAAGAATCATCTGATCCCTGGCATCCAAAGACTGGCGCAGGTTGTTAATCTTGTTGTTCAGGTCATAAATCTCACGCTGGTCGCGCAGCTGTGCCTTAGCAAAATTATGCTTGCCGTTGCTGTTGAGGAACTTGTAGTTAAAACCGATGTTCAGACCCAGCACGGCATTGCCGAGGTTGTACTTCATCCCGTTGTTGCTGTTGACGACTACTTGCTGTGTCGTCCAGCCGTCCAATGCGTATGTAATGCTTGGCTCCAAAAAGAGCTGCCAGGCCTTTTCGGAACCAAGATTGAAGGTAAAGTCAATGGCCAGCTTCGAGGTAACAAAATTCGTCTTAGGAGCAGTACCATAAGCATGCATCCATCCGAAACCGCCCAGGGCAATCACTTCAAAGACACGGGGCTCACCGGGGTAGCCGGCGAGGAGGTTGCAGAGATTGAACGTACCCAGCAGGCTGATGTTCGTGGCCTCGATGAAAGTCTTAGAAGACAATATGGATTTCTGGTCGGAAAGACCATACAGGGTACCCTCGGCTGCCAGACCGAATACCGTAGTAAAGTTTCTGCCGAAGCGAAGGCTGGCATTAGCAGCCAAGCCCTTGAACTTCGTGGCATTTTCCCTACCCTCATCCGTCAGCGACGGAGTAGAGGCCACTCCGGCATTAATACCGAAATACCAGTTATCGGAACCCTTGTTACTTGTCAGCACAGTGTTCTGTGCAGAAACATTTGCTGTCATCATTGCGGCAGCAACCATCATCAAAATCTTTTTCATATTCTTTTGTTCAATTTAAGTTTCATGGATAAAAAACGCTGCAAAGGTACTTAAAAAATGTATAACTACCAAATTATCAGCCCAAAAAGCGTCAAATCGTGTCAATCGTAAGTACAGCAGGTTTCAAACGACCACGCTGGTCGCGGATGGTCAGCGTGACACGTCCTGCCTGATGCGTGGGACGCAGGATGACCACCAACTCGCCATTGAAGAGCCGCATACGGGGCTGCTTGAACGACTCTAACGACGTGGCGTCACCATTACAACAGGCTTCAAACGTAGCCTCACCGCTGACGCTAAACACCAGCTGTTCCTGACAGGTAGGGACAGACGTGCCCTGCTTGTCCTGCACACCGACACGGACAAAGATCAAGTCCTCGCCGTCGGCCTGGTGGACATCCGTTTCAGCCTGGGCCGTTAGTGTTACTGCCTTACCAGCCGTATGGCGCACGTCTTCACCTATCTTGTTCCCTTGTTCGTCATAAGCCACAACACGGATTTCTCCCGGTTCGTACTTGACGTCATTCCAGCGTAAACGGTAGCGGTCCAGACGTTCCTTGGGATTCTTACGCACCCTACCCTGGCTCTTGCCATTGACAAAGAGTTCGGCCTCCACACCGTCGGTATAGCAATAGACAGGTGTCACCTTGCCCTTGCGATCGGGCCACGTCCAATGGGGCAACAAGTGAACGGTATGCTCGTCCTTGTTCCACCTACTCTTATACAGGTAGTAGCGGTCTTTGGGCAGTCCGGCCAGGTCGCAGATGCCAAAATAGCTGGAGCGCGACGGCCAGTACTCATCGTATGGTGTCGGTTCGCCCAGATAGTCATAACCCGTCCAGACAAACTCACCAATCACCCAGTCGTAGTCATCCTGCCATACCCAGTCATCGTCAGGGAGATTCGACCATGAACAGTATTCCACATCGTAGCTGGAGCACTGTCCGTCAGCCCGTTCGATGGCCTTGGGGTCATAATTAGGCGACCAGGAAGCATAGCGTGAATTGTCATCAGGCGCAACGGGGAACTTGTAGACACCTCTCGAACTGACGGTACTGCACGTCTCAGAACCCAGCAAGAATCCTTGCGGCAACTGCTTGATATTGTTAGCGTACTTGTGTACACGATAGTTGAAACCGGGAACCTGCATAACTTGTGCAAAGCCACCGGCAAGTGACCTCTCCGCATGGTCCATACCCTGCGTGACAGGGCGTGTGGGGTCGAGGGCATTACAAAGCCCCTGCAACTGGATGCTAATCTGGCGACCATCCTCGCTACCTTGTTCAGGTATCTCGTTGCCTATCGACCACATCACAATGCTGGGGTGGTTGCGGTGGTTCAGTACCAAATTTGTGATATCCCTCTCAGCCCACTCGCGGAAGAAGCGGGCATAGCCGTTCTTGCACTTAGGATAAATCCACATATCGAACGACTCAGCCATCACCATCATACCCAAGGAGTCGCAAATGTCCATCTGCCACGTAGAAGGCATATTATGAGAAGTACGGATAGCGTCGCAACCCATGGCCTTCAACATCTTAATCTGGCGAATCAAAGCCGTCTTATTGATCGCAGCACCCAAGGGGCCTAAGTCGTGATGCAGGCAGACACCCTTCAGTTTGCGTGTCACACCGTTCAGTTGGAAACCGTTTTCACGACTGACACGGACAGTGCGGATACCTGTCGTTATTTCCTTGCTGTCCAACAGCACATGATGTTCAGGTCCGAAGGGACCTGTCTTCTGCACCTTAGCCCTCACCTTATATAAGTAAGGTGTTTCGGGTGACCATAGCTGAGGGTTGCGGATGGTAAATTTGGCGTAAACCTTCCCGTCGTGCTCAATACGAATGTCATGACCGCCAGCAGTACGACCATCAGGCGAAATCAGCGTCACATTACCCACCATATTCTTATCAGCATTGAGAACCCTGAACTCAACCTCAACAACAGCCTTGTCATTGTCGATACTCATTGTGCGAGCATACAGGCTCCAGTCGTCAATATGCGTCTTCTGCGTCAGCACCAGCGTAACAGGGCGGTAGAGTCCGGCCCCCGGATACCAGCGCGAGCTCTCTTCCACATTCTGCAGATGGACGGTAACATCCAGTTTCCCAGCTTTTAGGAAACGTGAAGCATCCACGCGGAAAGCATTATAACCGTATGCCCAATAGCCTGCCTCCTCGCCATTGATGGTAATACGAGGCTCGGCCATAGCACCATCGAACACCAGTTCAGCTGCCTCATAGCCGGCAGGTACATCGATACAGGTACGATACCACCCCTCTCCTATCCAAGGCAGGGCACCGCTACGTCCGGATTTCTCCGTAGCCTCTGTCTCACCGTTCTGGGTTATGGCCACCTTCTGCAGGTCCCACTTTTTGTCGAAGGGGCCGGCGATAGCCCAATCGTGAGGAATCTGTACCTCCATCCAAGTCTTATTATCACGGGAGAACTCCCATGTCTTCAGGTTCACTTCACGACGTGTCTGTGCAGGCAACAACTGTGTCAGCACCAAGGCGGCAAATAATAGTCTTAGTTTCATGCTATTCTGTTGTTAGTTTTGGCCGCAAAGGTAATAAAAAATCCCCGCAGAACCAAATCTGCAGGGATTTTTATTCCTATTTTATTAACTGCTGATTACTTCTCGTTCTCAATAAACATGGCAACACGGTTGAAGCCACGCTCGTCAGAAATCTGGTCAGTAGCACCCAGACCCTCAGCAAAGATGCGGTCTGCGTCAATCTTATATTTCTTGACAAGGGCGTTCTTCACAGCAGCAGCACGCTTCTCAGACAACTTCTGGTTCAGGTTTGCATTACCCTCGGTAGAAGCGTAACCACGAACGGTAACCTTAGATTCGGGATGGTTGAGCATATACTTGGCAATCATCTCGATGCTTGCATACTGAGTAGCGTCAATAACGCTCTTACTCTGACGGAAGATAACAACGGGCTGCAAGAAAGTCTCCTTCTGCTCAACAACGGGAGGACGAGACTCGCACTCACGCAGCTTAGCCTGGAGTTCAGCGATGGTCTTTGCATCGGCAGCAATCTTGCTATCCTTAGCGTTGACGTCAGAACGGAGTTCATTGATCTTGGCGTTCAGGAAATCAATCTCATTCTGGTCACGGAGCTCAGCTATCTTGAAATTATGAGTACCGTTGCTGTTCATGAACTTGTAGTTCAGACCTACGTTGACACCGATGTTAGAACGGCTGAGGTTGTATTGCATCCTAGCAAGATCGTCTGTCAGATGATAAACAATGTTAGGCTCTACATAGAACTGCCACTGCTTGTCAAAACCGAAGTTGAAGGCCAAGTCAACACCCAACTTGCTGGACATGGCATTTGCCAGATGCTTCATACCACCATAGTAGTGCATCCAACCGAGACCGGCAAGACCAATCACCTCAAAGCCACGGGGAATGCCAGGATAGCCGCCGAACCAGTTGCTGAAGTTGATGGTACCGAGGAAACCGATGTTGGTCATCTTCACAAAAGTTTTCAAATCGTCAAACTTGAAACTGGTGTTGTAAGTATTTGCATAATTACTTCCGAAATAGGCCTGAGCATCAATAGCAAGACCTAAAGAAGGAGTGAACCATCGACCAAAACGAATACCACCGTCAAAATTGATATTCTTAAGCACTTTGTAGTGGTTAGAAGGTGCAGTGACACCACCATTGATGCCAATATACCAATTATCAGCGTTCTTGCTCTCCAGAACGGTCTGAGCATTCATGGTCTGTGCAAAAGCTGCAACAGCCAACACTAATAATAACTTTTTCATCGTTACTAACTTATTACACCTGCTGGATGATTTTCCCACCTTCTTCGATGGCCTGCATATTCAGCGGAATAAGGTCGTGATGGCGCTCGGGCAACGTCTTTTTCAGTGCCTTCTCCACACCATTGGAACTCACTACGGGGGCAACCTTCAACAGTCCACCAAGGATAATCATATTGAACACCTTGCTGTTCTTCATCTCGGCAGCCTTGTCCATGGCGTTAATCTCGTAGACGGTAATGTCCTTGCGGGTGGGTTTGTTGATGATGCCGAAGCCGTCGTAGATGAGGATGCCACCGGGTTTAATCTTCGGTTCAAACTTCTCCAGCGAGGGTTGGTTCAGCACCACGGCGATATCATACTTGCTGAGGATGGGCGACGAGATGCGCTCGTCGCTGACGATGACCGTCACGTTGGCCGTACCGCCACGTTGCTCAGGACCATATGCAGGCATCCATGTCACCTCCTTGTCCTCCATCAGTCCACTATAGGCCAGAATCTTACCCATCGAGAGCACACCCTGACCTCCGAAACCTGAAATTATTATCTCTTTTTTCATTTGTCTGTCGTATCTTTTAAGTCACCTTTGGGATAGAAGGGGAACATGTTCTCCTTCATCCATTCGTTAGCCTTAGCGGGCGTGAGTTTCCAACCACTGTTACAGGTTGACACAAACTCCACAAGGCTTGAGCCCTTACCAGCCATCGAAGCCTCAAAAGCCTTACGCAGAGCCTTTTTGGCTTTGTTGATAGAGCCTACTGACTCAACACTCTGACGAGTGACGTAGCAAGTACCCTCCAACTGGGCAGCGATGTCGGCAATCTTCAGAGGATAGCCGTGCAACTGCGGATCACGTCCATAAGGACAGGTAGAGGTCTTCTGACCAATCAGTGTCGTGGGAGCCATCTGTCCACCCGTCATACCATAGATAGCATTATTGACGAAGACGATGACAATGTTCTCGCCACGGTTCAGGGCATGAATGGTCTCACACGTTCCGATACAAGCCAAGTCACCATCACCCTGATAAGTGAACACGAGACGGTCAGGCCAGCAGCGCTTGATACCTGTAGCCAGTGCGGGAGCACGACCGTGGGCAGCCTCCTGCCAGTCTATATCTATATAATTGTACGCGAAGACGGCACAGCCTACAGGTGAGACACCTACGGCCTTGTCTTCCATACCCATCTCTTCGATGACTTCGGCAATGAGCTTATGCACCACACCATGACTACAGCCTGGGCAGTAGTGCATATTGTTGTCGTTCATCAGCGTCGGCTTCTTGCAGACGATGTTCTCTGGTTGAACTATTTGATTTCTATCCATAACCTTACATGACCTTCTTAAGTGCTTCAACAATTTCTTCAGGATCGGGAACAATACCTCCTAAGCGACCGAACTGCTCGACAGGCACAGCGCCGTTCACAGCCAAGCGAACATCCTGCACCATCTGACCAGCATTAATTTCAGCCACGAGAATACCCTTCACCTTCTTCGACAATGCCTCAATCTGCTTGATGGGGAATGGGAACAGCGTGATAGGACGGAACAGTCCGACCTTGATACCCTGCTCGCGGGCAATCTCTACGCTCTTCTCAGCAATACGGGCAGCAGAACCAAAAGCTACGATTGCATACTCAGCATCGTCCATCAGCTGCTCTTCATAGCGTACCTCGTTCTCCTGAATCTTAGCATACTTCTCCTGGAGAGCGATATTGCGCTGCTCCATAATCTCAGGTTTCAGCTCCAGCGAGGTAATCACCACGCGCTCTCTCCCACCCTTCGGCTTACCAGTAGAAGCCCAAGGACACTGCTTGATGACCTCCTCATCCGTACGACGGGGCTTGTAGGGAGGCAGCGCCACCTTCTCCATCATCTGACCGATGACACCATCGCTAAGAATCATAGCGGGGTTGCGATACTTGAAGGCCAGTTCGAAGGCGAGGTCGACGAAGTCTGCCATTTCCTGAACAGATGACGGAGCCAGCACGATGACTTTATAATCACCATTACCACCACCACGGGTAGCCTGGAAATAGTCACCCTGCGAAGGCTGGATAGTTCCCAGACCAGGACCGCCGCGCTGCACGTTCACAAACACACCAGGCACCTCGGCACCAGCCATGTAGGTGATACCTTCCTGCATCAGGGCGATCCCAAGGCTTCAGCTCAGCCAGCGTCTCAATCACTTCACTCTGCGGAGTAATAGGATAGCCGAAATAGCCGTCGCATCCGCAACGAATAGCAGCGTGGGCAATAGCCTCGTTGCCTTTCATCAACACAACTTCTCTTTTTTCTTCAGCCATAGTTTAGTCCTCCACTCTTTTACGATACACGGTGATACATCCGTCTGGGCAGACGATGCCACACGAAGCACAGCCCACACAGGCTTCCTCGTTGGTCGCCTCCACATAGGGATAACCGTGCAGATTCACTTTGTTGGCCAGGGCGATGACTTTCTGAGGACATGCAATGATGCACAATTGACATCCCTTGCAACGCTCAGTATCCACCACAATGGCGCCTTTCAATTTTGCCATAATATTGTTGTTTAATGCACTAAATCCTGAATTTGGGGTGCAAAGGTAAGCAAAAATGCCAAAACAGCAAAACTTTCGCCCCTTATTTTATATAATTTATCCCCAAACGTTAAAAAAGCTAAACCATTCGTTAAAAAAGTACGTCGGATAAAAAAAATAACTTACCTTTGCACCCAAAATGCAAATATTGCAAATATAATATAATAATTGTATGAAAAAGTTTTTAATGATGTTAGCCTTTGCCGGTGTTTCTGTAACCGGTATGGCTCAAAGTGAGAACGTTGAACAGAAGTACAGTGTTGAAACCAACTCTTTCTGGAGCAACTGGTTCATTCAAGCCAATGTTGGTTATGATGCATTCTATTCCGATCAGGAGAAAGGAAAAGGATTTTCGAAGAGTCCTTTCAAGGGATTCCGTAGTAATGTTTCTCCCTCCATTGGCATCGGTAAATGGTTTACTCCCGGCATCGGTATGCGCACGAAAGTTACAGGTATCTGGGGGCGCTCAGTAAGCAGCGAGAACAGCAGCGACAATGCCATGGAGTTCTTCCATGCACAGGAGCAGGTGCTTTTCAACCTGAGCAACATGCTTTGCGGTTATAATGAGAAGCGCGTTTGGAATGCTATCCCCTATATTGGTGTCGGTTTCCTTCGTAACTTTGACAAGAACGAGAACTGTCACACCGCCATGATTGGCCTGTGGAATACCTTCAGACTGAGCAACAGATGGGCCATCAACCTGGATTTGAGCTTCAATGTCTCGGATGATGACATCGAGGGTGCCAAAACCAACCATGACCGCTACCTGACCTCTCTGGCCAATAGTGACCGTTATTTTGCTGCTGAGGTGGGTCTGACCCTCAATCTGGGCAAGACTGGATGGAAGAAGAGCCCTGATATGGACGCCATCCGCACACTGCACCAGAACGAAATTGACGAGTTGAACGCTAAACTGGCTAATGCTAACGCTGAGAATGACCGTCTGAACAATCAGATTAAGAACCACAAGTGTCCGGAGCCTCAGACCATCACTGTTGAGAAGGTTGTAGAAAAGGTGATGCCTGTTAAGGTGTTCTTCTCTTTAGACCAGGCCAAAATTGCTTCCCGCAAGGACTTAGTACAGGTAAACGAACTCGTTTCCACCTACAAGGACAAGCAATTCAAGGTGACTGGCTATGCTGACAGCAAAACTGGCAAGGGCACATACAATCAGAAACTGAGTGAGCGTCGCGCCAACACCGTTGCCAACGAGTTGGTTAAGATGGGTGTGAACCGCGACAATATCGAGATTGTTGCTGCCGGTGGTGTAGACACTTGGAACCCCAACAATTATAACCGTTGCGCTGTTATTGAAGTAAAATAATTAAATCATAATATTAACAAATTAGAACAAAATGAAAAAGTTTTTCAACAAGTTTTCCGTTCTGGCATTGGGTTGTGTAATGGCCATGATGGCCACTGCATGCCACACAGGCGGAGATGACGGTGATTCAACGAGCAAGGTAACACCTGCCGTGAAGAACACCCTCCGTGGTACTATCGTTGACCAGGATGGTGCTGCTCTGATGGGAGCTACTATTAAACTCAATGGCAAGAGTGTTGTTGTAAACGGCAATACTTTTGAAGCTACGGGATTAAAGAATGGCAACTATGTAGTTCAGGTGACTGCTACTGGCTACAAGAAGGCTGAAGAGACCGTTACACTTTCTACCTCCACAAAGGTGGTTGAGGGCGAGACGGTTGTAGTAGGTCAGGACGTGGCAACTGTTATCTATCTCACCAAAGACGAGAAAAGAACAGTGAACTTTGGAGTTGGCGGTGACAGCGAGTCTATCGTCCTTGAGACTTCCAAGCAGAACGACGGTACGGGTCACATCGTGGGCAACACCCAGGATCCCAACAATCAGTCTCTGAACTCAGAGATTGTTGTTACAGCTACCGTCCCGGCAATGAGTTCATCAGAAGTTAAAACGTTTGAGGACCTGCTTCCTGCTGGAATGAAAATTGACGATTTCTATTTCAATTTGACAAACCTGGGATCGCTTGATGAAGCTACTACCACCCGTTCGGTTGTTGTCGCAGGCGATGCACTACCTGGCAACTTCACCTTCTTCACAGGTATGAGTCTTATCCCCATCGTTCCCATTGACTTTAGCGCACTGGCTCCCGCATTCACCATTAACATTGCCATTGCACTGCCTGGTGACGTAAAGAATGTCATCAAACTCTATCGCAATACTGGTAGCGGATGGAATGAAATTACCAGCTCAACAAAGGGCAATGGTATTTCAAGCGTTGACTTCAGTGCTTCCAACATGATTGTTGTCAAACTGAGCAAGTTAGAGACCATGTCATTCGCCCTCGGTGTCCAGATTGACCAGAGCAATCCTACAACCAACATAGAGACATTCGTCAGTGGTCCGAGAGTGAACTCAGGCGCTTCCCCCATCGTCGTCAAGGATCTTTCGTATGTTGCCAAGGCTCCAGGTTTGGTTCTGACCAACCTGACACAAGGTGCCATGGTAGACTACCTGCGTAAGATTGTGCTGCGCTACTATAGCCTGCAAACCATTGACGAAGCTAAGGAAGTAACACTCTACTACGACTTCACGACCAACGGAAACGGTGGATACTCACTTCCCGCTGACGGCCAGCTCTTCCTTGCTGGTTTCCAGGAGGTTATTTCTAGTGTCTACAGCGTTGTCAACGGAACCTCTTCATTCAAGGCTGAAGAATATGGCGAAGTCTTTGTCTATCCGTATGCCATCATACCTACACCGGTTCACGGAGGTGGTAGTAATGACTAATAGAACCATATTATATCACAGAAAAGTGTCATGCAAGCATATTTGCATGACACTTTTTAAATCTCTGCGGACAAAGCTGGGCATTGTGTCTGTTTTGCTCCTGTTAGCCTCCGTCACCGTTCAGGCTCAGCCGGAGCGGCAGACAGAGTTGTTCTGCGGTGCGGAACTCTTTTATGCGGATGTCAATTTCACGAGACTCTACGATGTCCGCATTAATGCCACGCCCGGCGTAAAGGTGCATCTCGGCAACGACTGGATGCTGTCAGGACAGGTGCAGGTTCCACTTGTCAACGAAGGCTATGCCAAACGCTACAACATGGTGCGTCTCAGTATGGCCAACGTGTCGAAAGAACTGCATTTCTCGCAAGCAAAGCAGTACCTGAAGATTACCGCCGGACTCTTCGGTCAGGAGCGCTACGGAGGCGATGTCAGATGGATGTGGCCCGTCAGTAGCTGGCTGATGCTACAAGCTCGCGCAGGCTTGACCAGCCACTGGGCATTAGGCTTTGACTTCGACCACAATAGTGAATCGGAGTTTGAGAATGACTGGGCGACATTCGGACAACTAGGAGCCAACGTATGGCTGAACCCGTGGAATACGGAATTCCGCTTGTCAGGAGGACGCTACATCCATGAGGACTATGGCATGGAAGGCGAGATTGTGCGACACTTCAACCACTGCTCTGTCACGGCCTTCATGCAATGGCACGAGAAGTTCACTAATACGGGGGGAACGCATAACCTGTCGGGGGGATTCCGCATTGTCATGATGATTCCGCCTTACAAAAAGTCAAACCGCAAGGTGGTGTTCAGGCCGGCATCAAATTTCCGTCTGACGTACAATGCGCAGTCGGACATCTACTCGATGAAGAAATATATGACGGATCCGGAGGAGAACGAGCGCACAAATGCCATCCGCATCCCATGGGGCACGGGTAACTTCAATGAATGAACAAGGAGCGATGAGAAAAGTACTAACTATAATAGCCCTGATGGCCACACTGATGGCTACGGCACAGCAATATACTGGCATGGAGGGGCTGATACACGTTCCCACAGCCGACATGGACACCGTGGGACTGGCACGTATCGGAGCACAATTCATCCCCGAGGACATGGTTCCCGATGCCATGACCATCGACAACCACAAGTTCAATACGCTGACGAACTATCTGAGCATCACGCCATTCCGCTGGATAGAACTGGGCTACGGCTACACCCTGTGGAAATTCCATAAGAACAAGAATCCCCAAGAAAAGACAGGTTTCTACGCCAAGGACCGCTACTTCTCGGTCAAGATACAGCCGCTGCGGGAAGACCGGTGGTGGCCGTCAGTGGTGATAGGTGGCAACGACGTACTGTCAACGAGTGATGACGGCACCTCCGGCAGCATGTATATGCGCAATTTCTACGTCGCCATGAGCAAGCACGTAAAACTGCCAGGAGTCATCGTGGGTGGACACGTCGCCTACAGAAAATGGAAGCGCCCGTACAACCATAAATGGAACGGTGTGGTGGGAGGAGTAACCCTTCAGCCAGAGTTCTATACGCCCCTGAGGGCTATGGTTGAATGGGACGGCAGCAATGTGAACTTTGGTATGGACTGCCGCCTCTTCCGTTTCATGCAAGTGCAGTGCGCCCTTCAGAACGGCAGCCATTTCACTGGCGGATTGTGTCTGTGCATCCAACTGCTATAGTTCACTGAACGGATTATCTTTTCCGTAACAATTCCACCATACGAGCCATCTGGTTGGGGATGCGAATCTGCTGGGGACACTTCGGCAGACACTCCTCACAGTCGGCACAACTCCTTGCCCAAGTCTCCACCTTGGGCAAGGCTTTCTGTAGGCCCTCGGCAAACTGCTGTTTGCGTGTGGCATAGTCGGGAGCCTGTTTCTCCGGCAGCGGCAACACATGACTGTTCACGGCCTCGTTATAGTAGGCGAAATTGCCCGGAATGTCCACTCCATAGGGACAGGGCATGCAATAGCCACACGTCGTACAGGGAATGGTGGGATAGCCGGACATCTGGTCGGCAATCTCAGCCAACAGCGTATTCTCAGCCTCCGTACAGACTTCTAACGGTGAGAATGTCTGAACGTTATCTATCAGATGGTCCATCCTGTTCATGCCGCTCAGCGTGGTCAGGATATTCGGATAGGACCCTACCCAGCGGAAGGCCCATCGTGCCGTACTGTCGTTAGGACGCACAGCCTTCAGCTTGTCAGCAAGTTCGCTGGCTATCTTTCCGAAGGCGCCACCCCGAAGAGGTTCCATGATGACACACTGCACGCCCGTCTTCTCACATTTATTATATAGGTACTCAGCATCGGCATCCACCCTGCGGCCTCCCCGCATGGAAGCATGACGCCAGTCAAGAAAATTCATCTGAATCTGACAGAAGTCCCAGTGATAGTCGTCCTGATGGTCGAGCAACCAGTCGAAAGGCCTCACGTCGCCATGATACGAGAATCCCAGGTGCTTGATGCGTCCCGCTTCGCGCTCCTTCAGCAGGAAGTCGAGCAGGCCATTGTCAAAGAACCGCCCGTTCAGTGCGTCCATTCCCCCACCGCCGATGCTGTGCAGCAGGTAGTAGTCAATGTAATCGACCTTCAGACGCTCGAAAGACTTCTCATACATCCGTTTCGACTCGTCGAAGTCCCACAGGTTCTGCCGCTGGTTTGACATCTTCGTGGCGACATAGTATTTCTCACGCGGATGCCTGCTGAGTGCATTACCAGTCAGCACCTCCGAACGACCTCCCATATACATTGGCGCTGTATCGAAATAGTTCACGCCATGCTCGATGGCATAGTCCACCAGGCGATTCACCTCATCCTGATTGTCGGGCAGGCGCATCATGCCGAAACCCAACAGCGAAATCTGCTCGCCAGAGCCGTGCTGCACACGATAGGTCATGCGGTTCTGCACCACCTCTTTCTTCTCCTCCTGGGCAAACAGGCGCAACGGACCCATCATACTCATAGCCACTGCGGAACCTGCTCCCATACCCAAACGCCGCAGGAAATCCCTCCTGCTGACATTGTTCTGACTGTTCTCCTCTTTCATCATAGTAATGTTTAGTTTTTGTTGTTATTGTTAATCTAAAGTTTAAACAAAGGCTTCGTCACCGTTTCACGGATTATACATATCCTTGCAATAGAAGGCCATGATGTCGTCCAACATACGCTTGGCCTCAACAGCTGGGCTGTCGGGGTCAAGCTCTATGGCCTGGATATAGCAGTTAATGGCTTCGTGCCATTTGGATTCTTTACGAAAGGCATTGCCCTTCTGATACCACTCTTCTGAAGTCATAGTCCTAATTGCAGCGGACGACAACGGACTAACACAGACTGCCCGTGAAAGACAGCTGTAGTCCGCTACTTGAATTATTTATAGTATTCTTTCTTGCCGGCAGCCAGGGTGTTCTTCATCAGCGAACAGATGGTCATGGGACCTACGCCACCGGGAACAGGAGTGATGAAAGAGCACTTGGGGGCAACCTCGTCGAACTTCACGTCACCACACAGGCGATAGCCGCTCTTACGCGAGGCATCTGGCACACGGGTGGTGCCCACGTCAACAATGACGGCCCCCTCCTTCACCATGTCGGCAGTGACGAACTCCGGACTGCCAATGGCTGCGATGATGATGTCGGCAGCGCGGCACTCCTCCTTCAGCGTCTTCGAGCGCGAATGGCACACAGTGACGGTGGCATCGCCATACTGCTTCTGCATCATCAACTGAGCCATGGGCTTGCCCACAATGTTACTTCGACCTAAGATAACACACTTCTTACCGCTGGTTTCGATGCCGTAACGCTTCAGCAGGGTGATGATGCCCAACGGTGTGGCTGAGATGAAACAAGGCAGTCCGATAGCCATGCGTCCCACGTTGATGGGATGGAAGCCGTCGACGTCCTTGCGATAGTCAATGGCCTCGATGATTTTCTGCTCGTCGATGTGCTTAGGCAGGGGCAACTGCACGATGAAGCCGTCCACATCGCCATTGCGGTTCAGACGGTCTACACACTCCAGCAGTTCCTCCTCCGTCACGTCGTCCTCATAGCGGATGAGCGTCGACTTGAAACCACAGGCCTCGCACGCGAGTACCTTATTCTTTACGTAGGTCTCCGAACCACCGTCATGACCCACCAGTACGGCAGCCAGATGGGGCTGCTTACCACCACGGGCTACTATCTCCTTTACCTCTTCGGCTATCTCGGCCTTGATGGCCGCTGCCGTTGCTTTTCCGTCAATCAGTTGAAACATATGATTTAAATAATGTTGTACACCCTATAGATTCGACTGCAAATTTACGATTATTTTTCGTAAAATACACATAAACTACAGATTTTTTGTGTATTATGCCGCCATCAGATGTATTTCAGTACATAGCTCATCACTTCTTGCTTAATGTCTTCTGGACACAGGCTGGGGTCGTTCAAAGCGGAATTGTGCTTTCCGATGGGGTTAATGATGGTCTTGGTATTGGGGCCCACCTTCGATGGTATTCCCGCAGTCCAGGAATCGTCGTGTACATAGTACAACAGCAGCGGACATGTGCTGGTCATGAAGAAGTTGTTCACCAGGTTTTCGTAGAGCTTGCCGTCGTAAGTTGTCACCAGATAACGGTCTTGCGGTTTCAACATGTCGGGCAGCATTTCGCTCAGATTGAAGCTGGTGCCCTCCAGCAAGTCGGCAAAGTAACTATAGCCGTTGTTCGGCCATCCCATTTCCTTTGCGCATTCCACCCAATAACTATATACTGTCTGGTCGCGGTTTCCTTCGATGGTGACCCAAATCTCCTTGACCAGTGTCTCGTTGTCTGCAACCATTGCCTGCAGCTTCTTCTTTCTGTCCTCGTCATTTGGGACGTACTGGAAAATCTGGAAACAAGTGTCGAAGAGGTTGAAGATGTATTCGTTGAACACAGGTGCCTGTTGGCCTGATGCTGCAATCTGCTTGCATACTTCTTTGTATAGTCCGTTCTCTCCATCGATGAGAGCTTTGCGGATGGCTTGCTTCATCAGGTTCCGGTTCTCCTCAGTGCTTACTTCGTTGAAGAGGTAATTTCCGAAACGCTCGTCGTTGAGACCGACGATGAATGGTGAGCAGAATGCAGCCGCAAGATTCATGTCCTGAGGGTAGTAGTATGCATAGCTGATGGATGTCTCACCGTTCTTGCTGGTGCCGGCACTCATCCATCGTTCCTTGAATAGTGGCTTCAGTGCCTGATAGACAGCATGAAGATCGGCTGATGCCTGTGCAAAGGTCTGGTATTTCCAGGTGCCGTTGTCCTGATTGTATGACTCGCCGTAGTTTCGGTGCTCGACGTGTACCACGTTGGCATTCAGGTTGACGGCAAGGTCGCTGATGTCTTCGAATCCAACCCAATCGTAGCCTTCTGTTACAAAAACCGTGGGGCGGTCGAAGCCTCTGAAAAGTATGCAAACTTTTTGCAGGAAAGTGTCGCCGCCTTCATCATCGTGGTTCAGGTCCTGCAGGAAGAACATGCTGTATTGCTCTTTGTAGTTCAGTTCCTCCTTGCGTTTCATCGCCGACGTATCGGGGTTTTCGCTGATTTTGGTAATGCTTTCGATGTGCTGCAGAGCTTCCTTCAGCGTAGCGTATTGCGGACTTGGACTGCTATCGCAGTCGTCGTTCGAACACGATGTCGCTATCAGCAGGCTCCAAAGGAGGAATGTCAGTGCCACAAAGCATCGTGCGCCAAGTCTGGCCTGGCGCTGATGCAGATTGGTTTCAAGTGTTTCCATCTGTAAAAACTATCGTTTTCCTTATCCTCAGAACGGCATCTTGCCGCCCTTCATCTTCATGGCTGCGGCCATCTGGGCCATCTTCGAGTTGCCACCGCCAGCAACCATACGCATCACCTTCCGCGTCTGGTCGAACTGCTTCATCAGGCGGTTCACCTCCTCAATCTTCGTACCCGAGCCCTTGGCAATGCGCAACTTACGGCTCTGATTGATGATGTCGGGATTGGCACGCTCCTTGGGTGTCATCGACTGGATAATGGCTTCAATGCCCTTGAAGGCGTTATCGTCGATGTCGACATCCTTCAACGCCTTACCAACACCAGGAATCATCGACGCCAGGTCCTTGATGTTACCCATCTTCTTTATTTGCTGAATCTGACCGTAGAAGTCGTCGAAGTCAAACTTGTTCTTGCGGATTTTCTTCTCCAAGCGCTTGGCTTCTTCCTCGTCATACTGCATCTGGGCACGCTCCACCAACGAGACGACGTCACCCATACCCAGAATACGGTCGGCCATACGCTCGGGGTGAAACACGTCGATGGCCTCCATCTTCTCGCCCGTACCCACAAACTTGATGGGTTTCGTTACAACTGTTCGGATGGAGAGCGCTGCACCACCACGCGTATCACCGTCGAGTTTGGTCAGCACCACGCCGTCGAAGTCCAACCGGTCGTTAAACTCCTTGGCGGTGTTCACAGCATCCTGACCCGTCATCGAATCCACCACGAACAGCGTCTCGTCGGGCTGTACGGCCTCTTTCAGCGTAGCTATCTCGTTCATCATCTCTTCGTCTACGGCCAATCGGCCGGCGGTATCGATGATGACCACATTATAATTTTTCTGTTTAGCCTCGCGGATAGCGTTCTGGGCTATCTCGACGACGTTCTTGTTGTCGGGCTCGGAATAGACGGGAACCCCCACGCTCTCGCCCACCACATGCAACTGCTGGATAGCGGCAGGACGATAGACGTCGCAGGCCACCAGCAGCGGATTCTTATGCTGGCGCGTCTTCAGCAGGTTGGCCAGTTTACCGCTGAACGTCGTCTTACCCGAACCCTGAAGACCCGACATCAGCACGATGGCAGGACGGCCTTCCAGTTTCAGTTCCACGGCCTTACCACCCATCAGATCTGCTAGCTCGTCGTGTACAATCTTCACCATCAGCTGGCTCGGCTTAATGGCCGTCAACACGTTCATACCCAGCGCCTTCTGCTTAACCGTATCAGTAAACTGCTTGGCCACCTTGTAGTTCACGTCGGCATCTAACAGCGCCTTGCGCACGTCCTTCAGCGTCTCGGCGACATTGATTTCGGTGATTTTTCCTTCACCTTTCAGTATCTTGAACGACCGTTCAAGTCTGTCACTTAAATTCTCAAACATCTTGCTATTTGACTATTTAACTATTTACTATTTGACTATTTACAATTTAGGCTGCAAAGGTAGTGTAAATCGAACGAAAAACCAAATTTATTTGGGTTTTTCTGATTTTAGTCAACTTTTCGACGTATAGCCAAAGGTACAAACGAGCGTCTGTTGACCTAAGTCAAGAATGATGCCACTTTGATGAAAAACCACGCAAAACCTATTGTGTGTTCGCACACAATTTCGTACCTTTGCACCGTCAAACAAAGAAAATGACAACTAAAAGATTGTTTTAAAAGGAATAACGACTAAATTTTTCAGGATTATGATTATTTTAAACTTTGTAGTAGTTAAGCTTGCCAACAAGGCCATCAACATGATGAAGTTCTAATCACTCCATTCAACCCATTCATCCCCGACTCCATTGATACGTTTGGAGCCGGGGATGATCTTATTTGGAGGAATGAAATGTAATAGCGCTTCCTCTTGTAGTATTAAGAAGTAGTGGGGTTATTGATGATACAGTTCCTTGAGCTGGAGGGCATTGGCGGGGTTGCTGAGGGCATCTTGCCAAGTGCTATTGATGATGCGGGGCGGCAGGGAACGCAGTTGGTTATCTTGCTGAGCATCGTCCTGCGAGGTGGCGTCGGCAGTTCTGCGGGCTGATGCTGCATTTTTATACTGCAGGGCGTCGATATATTGCTGGAGGCCTTTCTCGTCGAATTTGACGAAGGTCTCGTAGTCATACTGCCAGTCAGGGCCTTCGCTTTCCTGCATGACGAACTTGTAGATAGCCTCGCGGGATGGTGCGTTGAAGGGTATGTCGTTGTAGCGCATCATGCTGTTCCAAGTGGGACGGTAGACTTCATTGGAGTATGTTCCGCTGCCCTCGTAGGCGCCCAACTGTTCGGCGGCATAGCGGGGATCGGCAGCCAGCTGTGCCCAGCGTGTCTGTGTCGCGTCGGCGTGGAGGTCGATGTTGGCACCGCGTCCGAACGTGGTCCACTGGTCCTCTATATATGCTTTCTGCTCTGCGGTGGGTTTGGAGATTTCGGTGCCCTCGACGTATTCGTCTAACAGGCGTCCTACTCCATGACCGCCACCCTCGTGGTTGAGTACGTTGTTGACGCCGGTGAGCATGAAAGCAATGTAGGAGTTGTCGTCATACATATAGGTGACGCTACGTCCTGCATTATAGGAGTTGTAGATGATGTTGATGCGCTTGGGACGGTTGGGAATGAGCGTCGTCACCTTGTCGACGTACTTGTTGACATCTTCCATCGTCATGATGGCTTGTGTCGTACCTTCGTAGAGCTCGGCATTGGGTGAAACAGCCTTAACGGCGTAGACGTTGAAGCGATTGCGCAGCGAGGTGTAAGGCTCCAGCGAGAAGAATTTCTCCATGGCTTCGTTCATCACCTGTTCGTACTTGCCGCCGGGCTCCATGTCTTTGTCTACATAGGCATTGCCCAGGAAGATGAGGTCGATGCCCTTGCCCTCCGTTGCCTGCTGAAGGGTCAGCACTTCTCCGTCGTGAGAAAAGTCGGTTGAGGTGTAGGGTGTGAAGTCAACCTTTCCAAACTTGTCTGCCAGCACGTCGAACACTTTCTGGTCGCGGGTGCTGCCGCCGGGCCCGGTATTCTCCATCTTACCGTTTTCATCCATCAGACTGGTGAATACGATGTTTCCCTTGTTGTCCACCAGATAAATGAGGTTCAGGTAGATAAAGTATCTGCCCATGTATTTCCCGAACGACTCGGGCTCAATGTTTATCCAGGTGATGCCCTTTTCGTGCAGATAGTTCTGGATGTTCTCTGCTTCGCCGGGACACATGCCCATGACCTCGAATCCCTTACCCTTGTACTGCTCGTAAGCCTTAGCCAGCTTATCGGAGAAGTCGCCTCGGGCTGACGAATAGTTATAGATGAGGGTGTACTGGTTGCTCTTGTAGATATCAGTCGTGGAGAACTGGTTGCCGTTGAAGTCGTTGACGTTGAGTTTGTAGGCGGGGATGTCGGGCAATATCAAGTGTCCTCCTTGAGGAATAATCCTCTCCCATCTCAGATGGAACATCGGATGGTTGACAATTTCCTGAGGCACCTCACCGCTGAAGTCGTTGCCAGAAATGTCCACTTTCGGGCTGCTTTGATAGTCCATCAGTTTAGCAATACTGGCGGGAATAGGGCCTGTCAGTTGATTGTCGTTCACTTCAAGGGTCGTGAACAGCGGATTATCCATGAGTTTTTCAGGTATGGAGCCTGTCAACTGGTTGTTTCCTGCATACAAACGGTCCAATGCGTAGTTGAGATACATGTTTTCGGGTATCTCGCCGGTCAATTTGTTGCCCCATAGGGCAATGCCGCCGACAGGTCCCATACGGGTAAAAATCCTGCCGTCGGGGAATGCGCCTTGCAGGTTGTCTTCCTCCAGCCTTAAATCCATGACATAGGGGAATCCCGGTGCCCAGGCACTTTCGTATGTCTCCACACCATACCACTCCTTGATGGGCTTGTCAGAGCACCAGTTGGTGTTGACAGTCCAGCGGTCGCCGTTGGTAGCATGATAGAAGTCGATGAGTGCCTGGCGTGCGCGGGCCAGTGACTGTTCTGGTGTATAGAAATCGATGGACTTCAGGTCATCCATCTTTTGGGAATACTGTTCGAAACCCAGAAATTCGTCGCCAAAGCTATAGACAGGCTTCTCGTAGTTGAAGGTCCATACCACCTTGCCGTCCTCGACCTGTGGAACCATCGACCTGTGGAGATAGAGGTCGTATTGCAGGCTGTCGCCGTTAGCGAGCGTGAGGCTGACATGCTGGCCTCGATAGTCGTCTGCATAGACGCCTGTGATGGCAACTGCCATCATCAGAAGTGAAAGAATGAGGTGTTTCATGGTCGTACGTATTTAGTTGATTGCTTGCCTTTCTTGATAATATAGATGCCTTTGGGCAACTGTTCCAGGTTCTGGCTGTCAGTGCCTACCTGTATTCCGTCAATGGCGTAGACCGTGGCGGGCTGCATGCCGTCTTCTTCTGTCGTCAGGGAAGCGATACCTGAGGTCTCAAGGGTAGCGTAGATGCGCAGAATATCAGCCGACGTCATGTATTCCACTTCCGTTTCGTTTTTCTGAATCTCCAGGTATGCTCCTTCTTCTTTGCTGTTTAGCTGTGGATAGCCGGGGGTGATTGGTAATTTGATGGTCGTGCCATCTCTTTTCTCGATGTAGAGCGTGCCTTGCTGTTTGCCTTGTGCATGCAACAGTGTGCACATCGCACTCAGCAAAATGCTCAGTACGAGACATTTCTGAATGTAACTAAAAGATTTTCTCATAGCGATGTTGGTTTATTGTGAATAATTGATGATTACAACTGATAGTCGTGAACGTACTGCTTCAGGCCTTCAGCGGCGCCCGCGCGGTCAGGCAGGTAGCGGAGGATGACGGTGACAGTTCGCGTGGAGTCGTCGAGAATCTTGGCGTAGTATTCGAAGTCGCCCTCCTGGCCAGTATGGATGCTGTAGTCGTCGCCAGCCTCCAGGAGTTCTGCTCCCATACCCATGAGTTGTTGGCCGGGAGTGCGTATGATGTCGTCACCCGTGTAGATGTTCTGCACCATGAAGGAGAGCGAGAGGTCGTCGTTGAGGAACACTTCCATCTGGTCGTCCTCCAGATACTGGTGGCGCAGGTAACTGGGATAGATGATGTCCAGCCCGAGCCTGTCGCTGTGGTAGTTGATGGTGTCTGCCTTGGAGAGTTCGATGTTGAGGCTGTCGTCGGCAGTGATGACGTTGTTGAACGACTTTAGCCTCGGCTGGTTCTGGCAACCCAGTAACAATAACCAATAACCAATAAACAATAACCAAGAACCGTGAATTAAAAATCGTGAACCACTATACTTTGAATAATGGGAAGAGAGGAGGCGCTGGACTAAGGGCTTCATAGCGTTTATTTTTTATTGGTTATTGTTTAATGTTTATTGTTTCACGTTTATTGGTTATTGGTTATTGTTTATTGTTTACATGAGCAGTTTCTCGAGCATGGGAATTTCTATACGGCCGCGATGCAGGGTGAGCAGTCCGTCGGCCTGCAGGTCGTTGAGTACGTGGCTGACATCCAGGCGACTGTCGTTGAGTTCGGCTGCGAGTTGGTTCATCAGTACGTAAAAGGTCTTAGGACCGGCGGGATAGAGACAGCGCGAGAAGAAGAAGCGGATGGTGCGCTCACGCAGGTTGCGGGGAGCCGTTCGCCAGGCATGATGCCGCAGTCGCTGGGTTTCGGTAGTGAGCATGTTGAGCATGTTGAGTCGGAATACCAGCTGGGTCTCCAGCAACAGCATGACCTCCTGCTTGTCGATACTGATGAGGTTGCAAGGCGTTTCTGCCTTGAACGTCGATGAGTAGCGCTGGTCGATGCCGAAGAGCCGTTCGGGTTGTACGATAAAGGGTGCCGCTATGGTTTCGCTGACGCGGCAGGAGTGGTCGTCGCTGGTGGTCTCGGCCCTCAGCGTGCCGTTGGTGACAAAGTAGAGATGGGTGCAGGGGGTTCCGTCCTTGACCAGCCGCTTGCCTGCTGCCAGTTTCGAAAAGCCAAACTTGGTGTGTCCTGCCACCTGCATCAGGTCGGCATGACTCATACCCTGAAACAGGGTAAACTGCAATAGCCGGTCGTAAATCTCCATATCTCTTACTTCTTACCTCTTACCTCGTAATCTTGTCTTTGAGAGAGGGAGAATACCACACCTTGTTCTGCCCGTGGTCGTCGTAGATGAGGTATGCCATAAGGTCAGGGTTCTCGTTGAGCACCTGTTTGGCCCGTTCCAGTCCCATCACCATGAAGGCGGTGGCAAAAGCGTCGGCACGGGCGCAATGGTCGGTGAGTACGGTGGCAGAAAGGATGTTATGCTGTACGGGGCGTCCCGTCTTGGGGTCGATGGTATGAGCATAGCGTTTGCCTCCCTTATAGTAAAAGTTACGGTAGTTGCCACTGGTTGCCATAGCCTTGTCAGTGACGTTGAGCACGGTCTGCAGTTCGCCTCCTGTCTGCATCAGGTCGTCGGAGGGTTTGGTGACGCCGATTTTCCAGGGCAGGCGTTTCTCGCTGACGCCGCGGGTAACTATCTCGCCACCGATTTCTATCAGGTAGTTCTTGACACCCTTGTCGTCAAGCACCTGTGCTACCATATCGGTGCCGTAGCCTTTGGCAATGGCTGAGCAGTCGAGCATGATGCGTGGGTCACGCTTGACGACGTGCTTTCCGTCGTATGTGACCTTCTTGTAGCCGATGAACTGCATCAGCGAGTCGATAGCATGCTGGCTGGGGTCCTGTCCGCTCTTGAATCCGAAGCCCCAGATGTTGACCAGCGGCGCTACGGTAATATCGAAGGCTCCGTCAGTCGCCTCGGAGATGGCTTGTGCCTGCTGGAATACGTTGAGGAACATGTCGTTGGGCTTGACTTGTTCGTTGCGGTTGATGCGCGATACGATGCTGCTCTCGTTGAACATGGAGAGGGCGCTGTCCACCTCCTGCATCTTGGCGACCAGTTCCTGCTGCAGGTCCTGGTCATATTGGTAGGTGATGTTATAGACGGTGCCGAAGATGGTTCCCGAGCATTTCTGATAGGGAATATTCCGTTGGCCGCGGATGATGAGTATGGTGCCAACGATGAGCAACACCAGGAAAGGCAGTTGCCAAAGGAGGCGTTTGTTGCCTAACTTTGAACGTTGAACATTGAACATTGAACGACGAATGATTAAACTATGAACTATGAATTATGAACTATCTTCAGATGTCGATGATGACGTTGAAGTTTGCTGCCAACTGGTCGTCGGCTCCAGTGCCGAAGCCTGGCACATACCAAGGATTGCCGATACCTCCTTCGTCGTGCTTGAGGGGCCGTTTGTAGCGTGCCGACCATCCCAGGTGCAGCGGACCGAAGATTTTGGCATCGATGCCGAATACTATCTCCATCCAGTGCATGGAACACCCCAAGTCCTTGATGCCGAAGCCAGTCTGGGTCTGCCAAACCGGATCAGGCAGATTTTCACGGATAATGTCCACCTTATAGGAGGTGAAGGCATAGCGGAAACCAGCATAGATGCGGTTGGGTCCGTGTTTCTTGCGGATGATGTTCCAGTCCATGCCTACGCGGAAATAGGGTGCCGACGTCTTATAGGTTATCTCCGTCACCTCATCCTTCTCGTGATTGGCGCGCCCATAACCCATTTCGAAGATGGGGAACCACTGGTCGTGCAGGTTGATGCGCAGCGCACCCTCGTATTCACCATGATCACTCATCATCAACTTGGCGGGACCTACCAGGTCGAACGACACAGCAAAACCGCGGAAGAAGGGAATGGAGTCCTGTTCCACCCGAAACATCTTCAGCTGGGCCTGTGCCGTTGTGGCAGCCATGAGGAGCAGCAGACTAACGGTCAGCCTTGAAATAGATGAACAGATGCGTGTGCGATACGTCATAGTTTACATTGGCATGTTGAATGGTGATGGAGTCGAGTACGTGGTGCGTGGTGGTGGCAGCTGTCAATTTGTGGAAGTAGGCAGCCTGGCAGTCTACGGACTCGAAGTGCGGGTAGTTTTCCTTTTTGATGCGGAAGGTGTCCAGGTAGTGGTCATCCTCCAGTGTGTGCATATACAGGTAGAAGACATCTTCGGGATCGGTGTAGCTGATATCCAGGGTGAACGTAGAGGCGCTGGAACCGCAAAGCCCGTTGACGAGCACGGTGTCGGTGCCGTCGACGCGCTTGGTCCATATCCACACCGTGTCAGAGCCGAGATCATCTACCGTACCATCGGCTTTGCGCAGCTCGTAGTTGGTGTAGACCAGATTCTCCACAGGACAGTCGATGGAGGTACAGGCTGCCAATGCTACCACAAACATCCCTATGATGATTACTTTCCGCATCTGATGTTTTCTTCTATTTGGTATTCATTACGTCCTGCACTGTTGCGGCTGATGAGGTCGCCCAAGAATCCTGCCAGGAACAGCTGTGTACCAATCATCATCATGGTCAGTGCAATGTAGAAGTAAGGCGAGTCGGTAATCAGTCGCATGGGAACGCCACGCCAGAGGGCGATGGTCTTTTCAGCGCCGAGGAAGAAGGCTGCCAGGAAACCGATGAGGAAGACGATGGTGCCCAGGAATCCGAAAACGTGCATGGGCTTCTTGCCGAAGGTTCCTAAGAACCAGAGCGTCAGCAGGTCGAGATAGCCGTTGACGAAACGATTCCAGCCCATGAACTTCGACTTGCCGTACTGGCGTTTCTGGTGGTGTACCACTTTTTCACCAATCTTGTCGAAACCGGCATTCTTGGCCAGATAGGGAATAAAGCGGTGCATCTCGCCGAACACCTCGATGTTCTTCACCACTTCACGGCGATAGGCCTTCAGGCCGCAGTTGAAGTCGTGCAGGTTCTTGATGCCGCTCACCTTGCGGGCTGTGGCATTGAAGAGCTTCGTAGGAATGGTCTTCGACAGCGGGTCGTGGCGCTTCTGCTTGTAGCCGCTGACCAAGTCGTAGTGGTCGTCCATAATCATGTGGTATAGTTCGGGAATCTCGTCGGGAGAGTCCTGCAGGTCGGCATCCATCGTGATGACGACGTTTCCCTGGGCTTCCTTGAAGCCGCAGTAGAGGGCGGGTGACTTGCCGTAGTTGCGGCGGAACTTGATGCCCTTGACGTTTTCCGAACTTGCAGCCAGTTCCGTGATAACATCCCACGAATGGTCGGTGGAACCGTCGTTGACGAAGATGACTTCAAACGAGAAGTTGTTTTTCTTCATCACACGCTCTATCCAGCTGTAGAGCTCGGGTAACGACTCGTCCTCATTATAAAGAGGTATTACTACTGATATATCTTTCATTTTTCATCTTTAACGTTTCTGAGCGAAGCGAATTTAATGTTTAATCTTTAATGTTTAACGTTTGCCGTTTTTCTCTGCATGAAGGCTGCGATAGGCAATCCCAACAGGAATCCTGTCGTGATATTGATGGTCAGCATGTTCAGCGCATAGTCTATGGGGCGCATGTCTGCCAGTTCGCGCAGTCCTTCCTCCATTTGGTCGCCCATGCCGTAGGCTTGGATGACGGTCTTGCCTTCAGCCGAGTTCATGGCGTCTGTCAACTTTCCCAACAGGTAGCCCTGGTCGATGAAGTTGAAATAGACGAACATGGCGACTGCCAGCAGCAGCCCGCCGTAGAAGAATGTCAGCACCGTATAGGCATAGCCTCGCCGGAAGGTGATGATGCCTTCACGGGCATAGTCGCGGAAGTGGCGCAGCCTGCTGGCGGCAAAAAACGGGGATGCTACGATGAGCAGCAATGCCAGCATGCCCATCGTGGGATTGGCCAGCCCTAATATGTAACAGGCAAAACCGCCAATCCAGAGCAAACTGAGCAGTGCTCCGTCCTGACGTGCAAAGGCTTTCAACTGTATGTATTCCTGTGGACTCATATTTCGGGTGCAAAGGTACAAATTTTAGTTCATAGTTCATAGTTCATAGTTCATAGTTTTTGGTTTTTATAGTTAAAAGAGCTTAAATGTCTACATAATTATGAACTATGAACTATGAACTATGAACTATTTTTACTACCTTTGCAGCCGCTTTCGAGTAAATCGGGAGCAAAACACGAGCGAGTCCTGTACGGCCAGCTCCCTCGGAATCCCCCAGGATGGGAACATAGCAAGGGTACTTGGTTGTAGCGGCGCGATACAGATAGCTCGCTCACCCGCCTCTTTAGCTCAGTTGGCCAGAGCACGTGATTTGTAATCTCGGGGTCGTTGGTTCGAATCCGACAAGAGGCTCAAGAAAAAGCAACGAGACAGCATCGGCAGTCCCGTTGTTTTTTTGTGTTCAATTTAGAAGATTTTCCCGGAGATGATGCTGAAGAACGTGCTGACCACAATCTTCGTGTCCGTCCATAGCGATTGGTGCTCCAGATAGTAGAGGTCCATTTCCAGTCGTTTCAGCATCTTTTCTATCGTGTCGGTATAGCCGTTGTGCAGGGTGGCATACGAGGTGATGCCGGGCCGAATCTGGTAGAGGCGCTCGTAGCGGGTGTCGCGCTCCATGATTTGTTTGATATAGTAAGGCCGCTCAGGGCGATAGCCCACAAACGACATGTCGCCCTTCAGCACGTTCCAGAGCTGGGGCAACTCGTCCAGATGGTGGTTGCGCAGAATGCGTCCGATGCGGGTCATGCGTGTCTCCTCCTCATGCTGGTAGAGCGCCTCGCCGTCTTTCTCGGCATCAACCACCATGCTGCGGAACTTATAGATATAGAATGGCCGCCCTCCCCTTCCTATGCGTTCCTGCTTGTAGATGGCTGGTCCACCGCCTATCTTGATGGCAAGAAAACACAGCAGCATCAGCGGCGAGAAAATGATGAGGCAGCAGGCTGATACCAGTATGTCGAGCAGGCGTTTCATGCAGCGGCTTTTATCTTGAGGTTAATACAAATGTTGATGGTGATGAAGATGATGATGTCAAACACCAGAATCCACGTGACAGGCAGCATGGCATAGAGTCCGTAGTTCATCATGTCATAGACCACCACCAGCGCCAGGATGGTCAGCATGGCCTGATGCTGCGTCAGTCCGGCACGCATCAGCTTGTGGTGTATGTGGTTCTTGTCGGCCTTGAACAGCGGATAGCGGTGCGACAGCCGGTATAACGTCACGCGGACGACATCGGCAGTAGGCACGAAAAGCAGCGTCATCGGCACCAACAGAGCCTCGGGGCGGGAAGGCCAGATGAGTGTATTTTCGGATGCACACTTGATAGCCAGGAACCCCAGTGTGAACCCCAGCGACAGCGAACCGCTGTCACCCATGAATATCTTGGTGTTTCGCTCTATAGAGCCAAAAATGTTGAAGTACATGAATGCTATCAGGACCCCTATCAGTCCCGCCGCCAGCACACAGTAGGTATGGATGAACACGTCGTAGTAGATGAAATAAGCCAGGAATCCGCTCAGTGCCAGCAGCGCGATGCCTGATGCCAGTCCGTCGATGCCGTCGATGAGGTTGATGGCGTTGTCGATGAATACAATGACGAAGATGGTCAGCGGAATGCCCACGTAGTTTGGTATCTCGTAGATGCCGAACAGTCCGTAGAGGTTGTTGATGTATAGTCCGGCAAACGGCAGCAGACAGCCTGTAGCTATCTGGATGGCAAACTTGGTCGTGGCATTCAGTCCCAGCAGGTCGTCCACAATGCCCATACAGTAGATGACCAACAGTCCCATCAGGAATACGGCACTCCAGATGTTGACGGGTAGCGTGTACGCCTCTTGGGTGGGCAGGAACATCAGGATGACGGCAAAGGCAATAAGCATGCTGGGGAAAAACGAGATGCCCCCCAACCGTGGTACGGCGGTCTGGTGCACCTTCCTTTCGTTGGGAATGTCATACAGCTTTTTCCGTTTACAATAGTCCAGAATAACGGGCGTGAAGACAAACCCGCAGACAAGACTCAACAAAAAAGCACCAAGTATATATAATATCATACGCAGTCGTAGTTACACATATATATTTATATGTATATAACTAAGTTCTTGGAAGATTATTGCATCTTCCCCATAATATTTTCTGCTTTCTTCCCATTCCGACATCCTGCTAAGCCAGTCGGCGCAGCAGTTCCACCAGCACCTGCCAGATGTCGTCCACCGTCTTCAGCTCCAGTCGCTCGCTGGTGGAGTGAGGCTCCACAATGCGCGGTCCGATGCTGGCCATCTGGATGCCGGGATAGTGCTGGACGAAGAATCCCGCCTCCAGCACAAAGTGCATGGCCACCATGCGGGGGCGCCAGCCCAGCACGTCCAGGAAGGTGTCACTGGTCAGCTGGAGGAATGGCGACTGCTGGTCCTCCTGCCAGGCGGGTGCCGACATGACGGTCTCCGACGTGGCACCCTGTGCCGCGAATACCGAGGCGATGTCGCGGCTCAGCGCGTCCATCTCGCTGTCGACGAAGCTGCGGGTATGGGTGGAGACGAAGATGTGGTCGCCTTCCGTCAGGATGCGTCCGACGTTGTTCGAGGTCTCCACGGTGTCCTTCATGCTCTCGCTCATCTTGACTACACCCTGCGGAATTTGTTCCAGACAGTGCATCAGGGCCTCGAACGACTTGCGAGGGATGATGGTGTCCTGTTTTTCGCATTTCTCGATGGTGCAATGGATGACCGGGTCGTGCTGTCCGTATTCGTCACGCAGCCATTCGTTCATCATCGCCTCCTGCTGCTTGACGAATTCCGAGGCGTCGCCCGACGGGACGGTAAGCACGATGTCTGCCGACGAGGCGATGGAGGCATTGGCCTCGCCGATGCTGATGGACGCTATGTCCAGGTCGTAGTCGTTGTAGATGGCTGCCAACAGCGCCCATGCCGGAATGACGGCACTACAGCGCCCCTTGTTGATGTCGACGCCTGAGTGTCCGCCCAATCCCCCCTCTATGCGGATGTGATACCAGCGACGCTTGCCGCCAGGCGCTTCCATGCGCTGGGCGGGAATGCGGTGGAACTGCAGGCAGGCCCCCGCAGCCCCGGTGGTGATGGTGTCGTAGTCCTCGGAGTCCAGGTTGATGACCTTACGCCCCTTCAGGAAGTCCTTCGCCAGGTTCGCTGCCCCCGACATACCGTCCTCCTCGTTGGTGGTGATCATGACCTCCAGCGGTCCGTGTACGATGTCGCTGCTCTCCAGCACGGCCAGTGCCATCGACAGTCCGATGCCATTGTCAGCACCCAACGACGTCCCTCGCGCCTTCATCCATCCATTGTCGGTATAGGCCACTATGGGGTCGTTCAGCGGGTCGTTCATGCCTACGCAAACCATATCCATGTGGTTCAGTAGCACGATGGGGTTGGCTCCCTCGTGTCCGGGGGTGGCAGGCTTGCGGATGACGACACAGTTCTGTGCGTCGCGCTCATATTCCAGGCCCAGGCGCTCGGCAAACCGGCAAAGATAGTCAGCCACCCGTTCCTCGTGGTGCGACGGACGAGGTATCCCGTTTAACTCGCGAAAAATGCTAAATACGCGTTCTGTAGTCATTGTATTTTCCTTTTTGTGTGATTTTTGTCGGCAAAGATACATATTTTTTCAAAATAATCATTACCTTTGCACAAAATAATTGACTATGAGTATGACAAAGCAAGAGTTTGAAACCTGTGCGGAGCGCTATGCAGACCAGATAGAGCGCATCCGGCAGTCGGCCCATGAGCTGCATCAGAGTGTCAACCAGACCTACGGCGACTTCCTGCCCTACGGTTATCATCTGGACATGGTGGTCAACGGCATCCGCGACTTTGGCTATCTGGTGTGTGCACGGGAATCGGACGTGCTGCCCCTGTTCTTTGGCGGCTACTACCACGACAGCATCGAGGATGCCCGCCAGACCTACAACGATGTGTTGGGCATAGCCAAAACCATGCTGACGGAAGAGCAGGCGGTGATGGCAACAGAGATTGTCTATGCCCTCACCAACGACAAGGGGCGCACGCGTGCCGAACGTGCCGGTGAGGCTTATTATAAAGGCATCCGCGAGACGCCGTATGCACCGTTTGTCAAACTCTGCGACCGACTGGCCAACATCACCTATAGCTGTTCGGAGGTCAACGGCAGCAACCAGCGCATGAAGGAGGTCTACAAGAAGGAGGTGCCCCACTTCCTCTCTTCCATCAATCCGCATAGCGACGACCCGCGTCTGGCTGTTCCCCACCAGGTGGTGCTCAAGCTGGCAGAGTGTCTCATCGACGACCTGGAGCGCGAAGAGAAGAATGGCAAAGTATGGTGGAACGAGTATTGAACAATAAACGTGAACCAATAAACAATAAACGTTAATCTTTCATTTTTAAAATTTAATTTTTCATCTTTCATTTTCATCTTTCATCTTTAAAATGGCATTTGGTAAGTGGATAGGAGGATTCCTGGGCTTTATGAGTGGCGGACCGATTGGTGCGCTGGCAGGAATCATATTGGGTGGACTGTTCGACTCGATGCTCGATGCCGTGAACACCCCTGAGACGCAAGGAACCTTTGACGGACAGAGCGGCTATAGCTCGCAGACCTATCAGCAGGCCCGTCGTCGCCAGCAGAACAGCCAGGGACAGCGCAACAGCTTCCTGTTCTCCATGCTGGTGCTGGCGTCATACATCATCAAGGCCGACGGCAAGGTGATGCACTCTGAGATGGAACTGGTGCGCAATGTGCTGCGCCAGAACTTCGGCGAGGTAGCCCGCGAGCAGGGTAACGACATCTTGAACCGCCTCTTCGACGAGCAGAAGCGTGTCGGCGCTCAGCAGTTCCGCCAGACCGTCATGCAGTGCTGCCAGCAGATGGGTCGCGAGATGGACTATGCCCAGCGCCTGCAGCTGCTGAACTTTCTGGTGCTGATAGCGCAGGCCGACGGTCGCGTAGACCCCACTGAGGTGACGGCCATGAAGGAGTGTGCCCAGTGGATGCAGATGTCTGCCGATGAAGTCGACTCCATGCTGGGCCTGGGCAAGGACGACCTGGAGTCGGCCTATCGCGTGCTGGGCGTCTCGCCTTCGGCTTCTGACGATGAAGTCAAGAAAGCCTATCGCCGTCTGGCCCTCGAGCATCATCCCGACAAGGTGGCAGCCCTTGGCGAGGACATCCGCAAGGCCGCCGAGAAGAAGTTCCAGGAGATCAATGCCGCCAAGGACCGCATCTGGAAAGCCCGCGGCCTGTAAAGATTTCCCAAACAAACAAACTTGGGGTTAATGAGCCTGTGTCACACGGAAGGACAGCAGGGTGATATCGTCGCTTTGCTCGGCACCGTCGCGGAACTGGTCGGTGTCGGCCTTGATGGTCTCGACTATATCGCGCGAACTTTGAGAAGCGTGCGACGCCATCAGCTGGAGGATGCGGTCCTCGCCATACTGTTCCTGCAGGCGGTTCTCGGCCTC